>CAZATM010000018.1:0-67515 GCA_964488065.1 uncultured Neisseria sp. | reverse complement strand
GTATGGTAAACAATACGTAAATTTGTTAGTTTTATCAGTTTGTGTACTTGGCTGTGCAATACCAATTTATTGGACTGAATTAGAGGGGCGTGGTAATAGCAATACGGCGCAAAGGAAAGAATTATTAGCCCGCTTTATCTCGGAACTTGGTGCAGATAGAATTGACTATTTATTAGCCGATCGTGAATTTATTGGTGAGGATTGGTTTAAGTATTTAATTGATGCTAAGATTAACTTCGCTATAAGAGTTAAAAGCAATATCTGGATGGGCGTTGGTGGTGGACAGGTTAAATCAGGTAAGCTATTTAAGCAAGTAAGTCAAGGCGGCATGCTCAAGCACAAAGTAGAAATTGATGGGATACTATTGCAGGCACAGGCTACTAGGAGTACAGAAAATAGCTTAGTGATTGTTGTTTCAAACCGACTAGTTGAACCGAATCTACTCGTAATTTATGCCAAGAGATGGCGGATTGAGTGTTTGTTTGCCAACCTCAAGAGTAAAGGTTTTAACTTTGAAGATACGCATTTTACAGCAAAAGACCGAATTGGCAATTTGACTAAACTAATAGTTTTAGCGTTAACGATTTGTTATTTAATTGGATTAGTCAAAGCTAGCTATCAGCCAATTATGGTAAAAACGCATGGGTATAAACAAAATAGTTTTTTTAGGTATGGCTATGATTTATTGATACAAAAACTGAACAATAATTTATACGATGCAATTAAGCTTATTTCATTGTGTATTAGTTACTTACCGATGGAAGTGAAATGCAAGAAATTATTTTCTGTCATGTAGTAAGGCTTATATTAGACTTAGCGAACAGGCTCATAGAGGATTTTGTGCTTGAGACAGCACCAAAATAAAAAATTCCATGCTACAATTCCGGATTGGCTTTTGTAAGGCGCAAAGAATGTTTGATGAAATTCTACTGTTTGTAAAATTGGTTGATGCTGGCAGTATTTCTAAATTGGCAGCACATTTGGCGATAAATAAATCAACACTTTCTAAACAAATAGCCAAACTTGAGGAACAGTTGGGGCAGCTACTGTTAATCCGTCACAGCAATTCATTTGAATTAACCCAGTACGGTAAGTCGCTGTATAATAATTTTCAACGAGCAGAAACTTATTTGCAAAACTGCTTAAAAAAAGCTAATCAAGAGCACTCCAACGCTATTGGCAGCATTAGAATTCTGTGCACTCATTTTATGTTGCGTACCTTACTAAAAGAGTCACTAAAACAGATCTATCTTAAATATCCCAATATTAACATTGAGTTGCAGACTTTTACGGGGATTAAAGATTACGATGAATATTTTGATTTGGCACTAAGTTTTGTCAAACCCACACACCCTGATTTATTGGTAAAGCGATTATATTCAATACCTACGGTGCTAATGGCATCTACCAAACTAGCCGCTGAAGTTGCCGACATCACTACCCCAGAAGAACTATTCGCCCGTTTTCGCAATCGGATCATTTGGCGTTCAAAAGATTCTCAGCCAGTAACCAGCATCGTTGCAACCGAAACCGGCACGGGAATCAAACATCATATTGAATTTACGCCGCATTTAGCAATAAAAAACTCCATGCGCACCGATGATAGTGCATTAAACGACTTTATCCGCAATGTAGGAATTGAACAAAACCGTGAAGCAATCATCAATGGTACAATGAAAATAATATTACCGGAATATAATTTTGGCAATCTTGATATCTATCTGGTGCGTCGACAGGGTGAAATGAATCATGCCACCGCTACCGCCTATCAAGAAATAATTATTGGTTTACGGAATTATACTCGCGAATTTCTAAACACCTATGGTGATCTTGGCGTAAAATTCAATCAGGATATACTCAGCGAAATTTAAGGTTACTCAATAATTGTCGATAAATGATATAGAGACAGGGGCTATTATTCAATAAGCCCCCGCATACACCAAACGCTAATTAAAAAACCCTAAATTTCAAATTCGAAATAATTTATCAATTACAGTTTAATTTACTCCAGGCACTATCACCGGCGGTTCCACTTCCCGGTGCGTAAGCCCATTCAGCGGGGCTGTTACACCATGCCGCAACACCAGTATTACATTTATAATATTGCTTGTCTGTGGCAACAACAATAGTACCGCCGGTATATTCACCACGCCCCTGCGGATAAATTGGAGCATTTGCAGGACAGTTATTATCTGGGGTTGGCGTTGGACTGGTGCTTGGGTCAGGTGTTGGATTCACATTGGCGCCGATTGTTGATTGGGTAACTGCACTAAAATCAAAATTCAGTTCAGTGGCAATATTATCAATTACCTGATCCAATAGATTAAAAAATACTTCTCGTTGCGCGGTATTATTTAATGAAAGACTGGCATTTGTCGTTATCCCAAGTTGTTGTAATCCACGATCAAAAGCTTGATTTGCCTGAACTTCGGTTATGTAATCATATTTCCCAGCGTGCTGATAGGCTACGGTTTGCATCATATTGGCAAACACATAGCGGATATCCATTACTGAAATGCTGATTTTGACATTACCCTTAAAAGCATCCGATTGAAATGTTTGCTTGTTATAAATTTGATCAAGATAAATTCTAATTTGTCGCGGATAAAGAATAAAAGTGCTTCCTACCGCTTCCTTAGTTGCAATTTTTTGCTGATATTGGGAATCAGATAGGCTATAGTCTCCAACATATTGCACTTGGGTAGCCTCGCTGCCAGAACCGTACATTCCGGCACAGATACGATAGTAATCACCGATAATCGTCGAATAGGTTCCAGCATTATATGCCGCATTCAATATTAGATCATACATATTATAGGCATCATCATTTCCGGATTTAGAGTTAGCCAGATTGCTCATACATTTTGCATAATACTGATATTGAGGTCCCCAGGTTTCAGCGTTATTTTGTGCTAACCGATTGATATCATTAAAATGGAAATACACTGCCGCCAGTGGTCCAAAATATTTCTGATCCAATGAAAGCGGTCCAGTCTTTAAGGTTTGACTATTATTGTCTTGTGCCTCGACCGAAAAACCCAAACCTTTCTGAATTGCGACATAATTTATCAACCCCAATCCCTGTTGATTTTCCAAGCGTTTGGAATAATCATTTAACTGGTATGGACCACCTTGCCCCGCCGCCAGCAAGGTTTTTCGTTCGCCGGCAGAATTGATATAATCCGAACTATTTACATAGGTTGCAGTATTGATATTTTCTTGTAATAATTGAGCAAACGCCGTACCATAGATATAATCACGGTTAAAATGCAGTGTCGGATATTTTTCCTGCATCATATGTCCTAAAATTGCCCCAGCTACATAATTGGAAATAATCAAATCCGTAAAATTATTCGTCAGTTGGATTTTTTCAATATTCCCTGTTCCCATCGGCAAATTTAAATGAAAATATAAATCACCACTGGCCGTTGACTGGCTATTAAATTTTATCGTTGGCAGCAAAGTTGTTGACTCATTCTCCGGCGCTGGAGTAGGATTTACCGGAGATGCTGTTGGTGTTGGTGTTGGCGCTACACCACAAGCGGTTATCAACGTCCAGGGTTTACCGCTTCCTTCTGCACCACTGTCGGTCAACGGATCATTCCCTTTGGTCCACCAGTTATTTTTATATTCTTTACCATCGCGAACTACTAAAGTTCCGGCGGTCGCATATGTTACATTGTTATCCCATTGTTTTACACCATCACAGGTTGAACCGGTCTGCCCACTAGTGCTGAATGTTAAATTCTGATTCTGTGGTACCAACGGCGTAGTTGCACCATTATTGCAGGCAGCGAGCATTCCGCCGCTAATAGCCAGCAAAGTTGTAGCAATTAATTTTTGTTTCATGTGTATTCCTTTCAAGTTGTTCTTTATTTTGTGCATTACGAGTTATTTACAGTATTCACAATTTCAGCCACTAATGATACCGTTAACAATTTAGCTACCCTAATTATCACCAACAAAACTTGTGACATAATATTTAGCATAATTTCAGTATATTATTTGAGATGGTGAACAGAATTAATCCCGTAGAGGTGCGTATTATATTTCAGTACTGATAAAATTTTATAGACCAATTTTTTCACTCTAGAGCGAAATTTTTACCACCTAAGCACCGTTTCAAAATAATTTTGTCCGCAAAGAACAGCAAATCAATCAATAAAATTAACATAGTCAAACATAAATCGACTACGAGAAAATTTGCAAATGATTCTCATTATCAAACAAATATACACTACAATATCGATTATGCTAAAATATCCGACGGTAAAATCATTACTTAACTAATCTTTGAAAGGAACACTATGCTTAATGTTGATGAAAAAAAAGTCTGTGCGATTTTGGATAAAATTATTGCCCATGAATTAGCCGGGGTTAACCGTTATACTCATTACGGTTTGATGGTTTCTGGGTTGGCGCGCTTCTCATTGGTAAGCTATTTTAAAGGACAAGCCAGCGAATCTTTAGATCACGCGTTTATGGCCGGTGAATTGATGACTGGTTTAAATGGTCATCCAAGCTTGGCAGTTGGTGAAATCAAAGAAACCAACAAACACGATTTAGCCAGCATTTTGGCCGAATCAATTGAGCATGAAACCAGTGCCGCTAAAATGTATCATGAACTATTGACAGAAGTTGAAGGCAAATCGGTTTATCTGGAAGAATATGCCCGTGGCATGATCGGTTCAGAAGAAAAACATGCGTTGGAAATGCGTAAAATTGCCCGCAACCTGTAGTCATGGTTTGATAAAAATGTGCCTCTGTTATTGCAGAGGCTTTTTAATATTCCCTTTTCCAGTATAATTACGCCAGTAGATTTTTGAGATCGGAATAACCATGGAAAACAGGCTGGCACTGATTCAGGATTATTGCAGCAGGCGAAATATCAAGCTTAGTGCGCAACAGGAATTGATTTTGGCAATAATCGGTAATCATTCCCAAGCATTAACCATCACCCAGATTCTAGGTGTTTTGGCCGCCGACAATCCGAAAGCCAATCGCATGACTATCCATCGGGCAGTTGAATATTTAACTACGCTCGGGTTGATCCACAAAATTTCTCTTAATCATACCTATGCACTGTGTTCCAACCTCAACCAGTTTCACCAGCAAAGCTGTCAATTGCTGATCTGTCAGAAGTGTGGTTCACAACAGGAAATTCATTCGCATAAAATCTGCGAGGCACTGGCGGAGACCAGCCAATTATATAATTTTGCATTTGCCAGTCCCCTGGAAATTACCGGCATTTGCCATAACTGTCAAAACAACTAACCGGAGAATTACATCATGTCACCAATTACCGTCAATACCCGCTTTGATGGCGGAAGCATCATCGTCAATCAAATCGATAAGCTAAATGATTTACATTTCAGTATTCGCAATGATACCAACTCACATTTTGCCCAATGGTTTTATTTCCAGTTAAACGGTGTTAAAAATCAGGAAATTTGCTGTCATCTGGATGAGCTGGATAAAACCGCCTATCCCAAAGGCTGGGAAAACTACAATGTCTGCGCCAGTTATGACCAGCAAAACTGGTTTCGGGTTCCATCTAGCTTTGCTAATAATACGCTCTCATGGAGCATTTCACCAACCAGCAACAGCATCTATTTTGCCTATTTTGAACCGTATTCCTATACCCGTCATCAGGAATTAATCGCCAATGCCAACAGTCATCCATTGGTTAATCATCAGCAGTTGGGCCTGACGCTAGAGCAGCGCCCGCTGGATCTACTGACTATCGGCAATCCGCAGGCAATATATAAAATCTGGATTATCGCCCGCCAGCATCCCGGCGAAACAATGGCGGAATGGTTTATGGAAGGCTTAATTCAGCGCTTATGCAATGAACAAGATGCCCTTAGCCGGAGCTTGCTTGATGACTGTGTGTTTTATCTGGTTCCAAATATGAACCCGGATGGTGCCTATAATGGTAATTTACGCACCAATGCCGCCGGAATGAACCTTAATCGCGAGTGGCTAACACCAACTATGGACAAATCGCCGGAAGTTTATCTCGTCCGCGAGAAAATGCTGGCAACCGGTGTCGACATGTTTTTTGATATTCACGGTGATGAAGCCCTGCCCTATGTCTTTACCGCCGGTTGTGGCGACAATCAAAGTTATAGTCCAAAACAGCAACGATTGGAGCAGCTTTTTGAAGAAGTATTTACCACCATTAATCCGGACTATCAAACCCATTATGGTTATGAACGCGGACATTTTACCGTTGAAACCCCGACTATTGCCACCAGTTGGGTCGGCAATCAATTTGGCTGTCTGGCTTTTACTCTGGAAATGCCGTTTAAAGATAATGCCAACCTACCCGATGAGCTCTATGGCTGGAATGGCTACCGCTCGTATTTACTGGGACGAGATTTGCTAACCGCGATTGGTTTCTGTAAAAAAGCGCTGGCAGTCAGTTAATTAGCTTTATTCGTGCCGCACACCATGCGGCACAGCAAAAAATCCATCATCGAGCTAGGATTTTACCTATATAATAATGGGTTATATCTAATTAACCAATTATCACAATTATTTACAAAGAACTTATGACTAAAAAATTACACATTAAAACCTATGGCTGCCAGATGAATGAATATGATTCAGATAAAATGGCGGATGTTTTAAAACAATTTGAAGGCTATGAATTAACCGATAACCCCGAAGAAGCCGAAGTAATTCTCTTTAATACTTGCTCAATTCGCGAAAAAGCCCAGGAAAAAGTCTTTTCCGATTTGGGGCGGGTACGCCATATCAAACAAAATAATCCCAATGTAATTATTGGGGTTGGCGGCTGTGTGGCATCTCAAGAAGGTGCGGCAATCGTAAAACGCGCTCCCTATGTAGATGTGGTATTTGGTCCGCAAACCTTGCACCGGATTCCCGAATTAATTCAGCAAAAACGTAAAAGCGGCAAATCGCAGGTCGATATCAGCTTTCCCGAAATCGAAAAATTTGATAATATGCCCAATGCCCGGGTTGAAGGCGCGAGTGCCTTTGTTTCAATTATGGAAGGCTGTTCCAAATACTGTACCTATTGCGTGGTTCCCTATACCCGCGGCGAAGAAATTTCCCGCCCGTTTGAAGATGTGTTAACCGAAGTAGCACAATTGACTTTACAGGGCGTTAAAGAAGTTAATCTACTGGGGCAAAACGTCAATGCCTATCGCGGCAAAATGGAAAATGGCGAAATTGCCGATTTTGCAATGCTGTTGGAATTTGTCCATGAAATCCCGGGAATTGAACGGATTCGTTATACCACCTCGCATCCAACCGAGATGAGCAGCCGGATTATCGAGTGTTATGCCAAATTACCTAAATTGGTCTCACATCTGCATTTACCGGTACAAAGCGGCTCAGACCGGGTGCTGGCGGCAATGAAACGCGGTTACACTGCACTTGAATATAAATCCATCTTACGCAAAATTCGCGCCTTACGCCCGGATATCTCGTTTTCTTCCGATTTTATCGTTGGTTTCCCCGGCGAAACCGATGAGGATTTTGAGAAAACCATGAAACTGATTGACGATGTGGTCTATGATGTTAGCTTCAGTTTTATCTTTTCACCGCGTCCGGGAACACCTGCCGCCGAAATGAAAGACGATACGCCACACGAAGTTAAATTGGCACGCTTACAACGCTTACAAAAACGTCTGGAGCAGCAGCAATACCAAATCAGCCAGCAAATGGTCGGTAAGCCGCACAAAATTCTGGTTGATGGCTATTCCAAAAAACATCCGGAATTAATGACCGGTCGCACTGAAAATAATAAATTGGTCGTATTTGCCGGTAATCCACGGATGATGAATCAGATTATTACGGTAACAATTACCGAGGCTAAAATGCACAGCCTGGTCGGTGAAGTCGTTATTCACGAGGAAGAATAATGTTACGTCTTTCCGAAATCAAATTGCCATTAGAACATACTCCTGAACAATTAACGACCGCGATTATAAAATATCTGCGTCTGACTCCGGCAGAGCTTGGTAAGTATAGCATTTATAAACGCAGCTATGATGCCAGACGCTCGGCACAATGTTTTACCTATATCGTTGACATTGCGGTTAAGGATGAAGCCCGATTATTAAAAAAATTCGCCCATGACCGCCATGTCAGCCCAACGCCAGATATGGAATATAAATATGTGGCACAAGCACCGACAGATTTTAGCGAACGTCCGCTAATTGTCGGTTTTGGTCCGGCAGGAATATTTGCGGCATTGGTTTTGGCACAAATGGGATTTAAACCGATTGTGCTGGAACGCGGCAAGGAAGTCCGTGAACGCACCCAGGATACCTGGGGATTATGGCGCAAAAAAAACCTTAATCCGGAATCAAATGTTCAGTACGGCGAAGGCGGTGCCGGGACCTTTTCCGATGGCAAACTCTATTCGCAGGTGCGTGATCCGCGGCATTTGGGACGCAAAGTCTTGCAGGAATTTGTCCGCTTCGGAGCACCGGAAGAAATTATTTATGTTGCCCGTCCACATATTGGAACCTTCCGCTTGGTGGGCATGGTTGAACGCATCCGTGCGGAAATCATCCGTTTGGGCGGTGAAATCCGTTTTGAGCATAAAGTCACTGATCTGCTTATTGATGAACAAGATGGGCTCCGGCAAACCTGCGGGGTAATTTTGGACAGCGGTGAAAAAATTTATGCCACCCATGTGGTATTGGCACTGGGGCACAGCTCGCGGGATACTTTCTATAAGCTCTATGAGCGCGGCGTGTATGTCGAAGCCAAACCCTTTTCAATCGGTTTCAGGATCGAGCATCCGCAATCATTGATTGATGATGCCCGTTATGGCAAAAATGCCGGACATCCCTTACTCGGTGCGGCCGATTACAAACTGGTACATCATGCCGCCAATGGGCGGACGGTGTACAGCTTTTGTATGTGTCCTGGCGGCACGGTGGTTGCCGCAACTTCCGAACCGAACTGTGTAGTCACCAATGGCATGAGTCAGTATTCACGTAATGAGCGCAATGCCAACGCCGCTATCGTGGTTGGAATTACCCCGGCAGATTTTCCGAGCGATCACCCGCTAGCCGGAATTGAACTCCAGCGCCAATTGGAAGCGCGGGCATTTATTCTGGGCGGTGAAGATTATTGTGCACCAGCACAATTAATCGGTGATTTTTTAGCAGATGCTCCATCGACCCAATTAGGTACGGTAATCCCATCCTATAAACCGGGAGTTAGATTGTGTAACTTAGCCGAAGCACTGCCGGATTATGCCATAACCGCGCTGCGTGAAGCAATTCCAGCTTTTGCCAAGAAAATTCGCGGCTTTGATTTAGCGGATGCGATCTTTACCGGAGTAGAAACCCGAACCTCGTCGCCGGTTAGAATTAAGCGCGATGATGTAACTCTGCAAAGCATTAATACCAAGGGTTTATTCCCTGCCGGAGAGGGTGCTGGTTATGCAGGTGGAATATTGTCCGCCGGGATTGATGGCATTGAAATTGCCGAGGCAGTAGCTAAAAGCTTAATGTCTTTATAAATTATAAAGTGATGTTGCATATGACAAAAAATTTAACGCTAAGCTAGTGACTTTTCCTCATGGCATACTGATTTCACTCAAGCAATCAGCGCGCAAAATCGTCAACCGCAATAACTCAGCGTTAAAATATAGATTATGTGCATAACATCACTTATAAATTTTACCAAAGGAATCTCACCGTGCTGAATGAGCAGGAATATCAACAGTATTTGCAACAAGTTCTGGACATATACCGCCCGGCAATAAATTCTCCGAGTCACCAAGTGATATTTGATCGCGAACACAATATCGTGTTTGCTACCGATTTATCGGCGCAATCGGTAGGATTTCCCAACGGAAATGCTTTATGTGGCGTTTCATTCAAACGCGCTTCATTTGACAGATATTACGAGGATGAAGAACTCCAAAAACTGTTCAAAGACCTATCCATTGAGTCTACTCGCCAAAGTATTCTTGATTATAGCAGCAAATTAATTTATTTACAGCAATTGGTTATCACTCATGGCAAACCGGTCAAATTTATTGATATGCTGCCGTATAATAATCAACTGGTCGCCTATCTGACTACCTATTGCCCGTTATTTCACCCCTCGGGAGAGGTGATTGCAATTCACTCTATCTCAATTAAAACCTATATTTTACGTTTTCAAGGTCATCTTCAGGATCCGAACACTACCAATTCTCAAAGCAAGCCCAATCACAAAGCCACCTGCCAATTCACTACTCGCGAGCTGGAAATTTTATTTTTATTAAGTAATGGTGCCTCGCAGGAACAAATTGCGCAAATCTTAGGCATTGCACGGGGAACCGTATCAGCAATTATTACCAATCAGCTCTGTCCTAAATTTTCAATTCCCGGTGCCAATACCAAATTACTGGTTCGTGAGGCAATTGATGGCGGCTATTACCGCCAGATGCCTGTATCACTATGGAGACCATGTTTAATTGTGCTCAATGAGGAATTGCTTGATAACATTAATTTCAGCCAGAATTCAGCAACTGATACTCAAAAAAATACTTAGAAAATCGTTGAATTTACAGGCAACTCAATCCTGAAGTACTCTTTCATGACCTGAGAATATTCATCATTCGAAATAATTTTACGTTTACTTTGCCCAAAAGCGCGAATTTTAAGCTCATTATTTTGTAAAATAATCCGCCCTTCCGGAGTAGGAAGTGTACAAATTCGATTATGGGTCAATACCGGATGAAATCGTGAAATATAATAATTTAATGGTTCATAATCAATCGCAAGATATGGCGTTAGTCTGAATGAATATAACCGACTCCAATTACCATTAATTAAAACTTGTAAAATATAGTCATCATCAACCATAATCAGCTTAAAAGACTCAGAACAATAACCGTATCCGCATTACAGATAAATGAATATACCTCCGCCGACAAGACTTCAGCCAAGTATGTAAATTGTACTTCCACGCTTAATTACACTAAGCTGGAAACCGGGCATACTTACAATGTAATGGTAAACCCGGATTACAATAGCTGCGCGATAGAAAAGGTCAATTAGTTTATATTTGTCAAAAAAGCCCCATGCATAACCATGGGGCTTTAATTCTTCGGCAATATCACACCGTTATTTTTAGTATGGTAACCGATAAATCAATCGCCTACCATAAAACTCACATTCTTCTCATCAGCATTTAACAATTTGATTTATATCAATAACAAATTCTTGGGAATAAAATTAGCATATCCCAAAGAAATTGCTTTATCGACCAATACCCGCGATGAAAAACCACTGACTCCAAATTTAGGGCAGAGTTTTTCGCCAATAACTTTGGTAGCAATATAAGTCCGTGACCGCCCCAAAGCTGTTGCAATTTGCGCCTGAGAATAACCTAGCATTAACAAAGACAATACTTTTAATTCTTCGTCACTCAACGTCAAATCACAAAAATTATCCAAGGCGATGGTTTTGGTATTGAATAATGCCGCTTGGCGTTCCAAAAGTTCAGCCGCAACTTGCGAGTGGGCAATTGCACGATAGGTAAACTGAAAACCGAAGCAACTGCCATCAGGTGCAAACAGCGGAGAGTTAAGCCCAAGATTTAACTTACCATCCTGCCGGACATCACGAACGACAAACTCCTGCACCGAGGGCTTTTCGAGCATCCGCCGATCCAATTGCCGGCAAAAGCGCGAAATCTCTGAATTACAGATATCACTATCAGTGGAAGTCGGCAATCCGATGATATCATTGACGCGCAAATTTCCTTTAAGCGCGGCGGCATAGGGTTCATTGACGAACAACGTTGCCCCGCCAATCTGGCGGATGCCGATTTCACTCGCTGAATGAACAAAAGTTGAATAATACGGCAAGACCACCCGCTCAATATAATTTTCCAGCAGCAATCTATCTCTCATTGTGCCCCCCAGTGAATAACAGATTTTTCGGCAGTAAATATTGTAATCCGGTCGAGGCAGCCGCATCAACAACCAAGCGGGCAGAATAGCCGGAAATTTTAAATATTGGGCATAGTTGCTCGTAAATAATTTTTGCCACATTTGAGCGTGAACATTTTAAATAGTCCGCAATATCCTGTTGCGAGTATTGCAGTAATAATAGTGCTAGGACAATTTGTCCATTATGATCTAAATTGACGGCAAAAACATTGTCCAAGGTAATTCTGTCATGGTTAAAGCGGGCTCGATGACGCGAAAAAATCTCACGATTAACCAGCGATTCCGACAACGGGCGATGTAAAGATTGATAGGCAAAAAATTCACCAGTCGGCAAAAACAATGGCGTGGATGTTACATGGGAAACCGGATATTCCTGACTCCAGTCAAAGAGTAAAAAATCCACTGGCTGACGGCTATGCTGCAATCCTACAATCAATTGCCGGGAACCTTGATTAAATTTATTCCAGCTGTCAATTTGCTGTAATTCAATCAATGGAGTCTCAAGAAGTATTTCTGCTGGAGCGCTAAACAAATGTTGAGAAAGGCTGTCGGTAATGAAGAATAACTCGCCATTATTACCACGTACCGCCATTTCGAGATTGCTATGCACGTAACTTTTACAAAACGGTAAAAAAACTTCCTTAAGATAGGTTTCAGATCCCACTTTTACCTCTTTAATTTCACATTACCAATAAATTTTACTACTACACCGACAACCATCAAAACCACTAAGTTATTATTTTAACACAAAGAATGTCGCTGTTACATATATCACGCACGCTATCACAGCTAAAACCTCACTATCAAAAAACATAAAGCAACCTCAAAAAATAAGCTATTACCAAATCGGATAACCATGTAGTAGCGCCTCAGGATAAACCAATTGAATCCGTTGCGGTGCAATAATTTTTGCGGTGATCATTTGTGCAATCGCTTTGGTTCTATCGATGACCAGATATTCTTCGTGATGCTCCAAAAATATTATCGGCGGTAAATCCGGCACCTGTGAACCTGCTAAAAAATTCCTAATCCGAACTAAATCCATGCACTGGATTGAGTAGTCGTGATTAAATTTGTTATCAAATAATGGAGACAATTCGCGCAAATAGTGGCTCATGGTATCAGCACCTAGCTGTACGTTTAAGAGACCATACTCCCACAGCCGCGAGTTGCAATTGTAGATCGAATAACCATGCTGTTCAAGAAGCGACTGGATTACACTATATAATTGTCCATGGTAATCTCGCTGCGTTTCGGTCGTCAACTGATTGTGCAGATTAATTAATAATAATAGTTGCTGCCGGACAGAATCGGTAAATTTATCATTTTTCATATATTAATCACACCACGAATCACCATGTCAACCAGCAGGCAAACTACAAAACACAGTAAGGAATTTCCAACTCGTAGATAAATTAGCTGGCGATCAACTTTGATTAAATTTTTCATTCCTTATTTCCCCCAATTAGAAGGTATGCGACAAACCGATTGCCGCGGTGTTATTATTGATATACTTGGGGCCCCAGGTTGATAACGCATTGTCACTGGGAACACTAGTAGTAAAAATGGTGTTATTGGCAACATTACCATACCAGATCTGTCCATAATTGATAAAGACAATTGTCCGCGGATTAATGTTACAATCCAGTTCAACCACGAATTGCTGATAGCCGGTACCGCCTATTTGATTATTTCCGCTGATGGCATCCCATACCGAGCCGGCAACCATCGCATTATTGCCATAAACATAACCGGCTTTGGCAGTCCAGTTCTCAATATGCCAACCAATACTGGCACCAAATTCCTGCGTAGCCAAAACATTTTGATTTAACGAACAATAACTGGTTCCTGCCGGACAATTGTAATAATTGCTGTTGATATCTTTTACCGCACCATTCCCAATCCAGACATTACCGACTCCGGCAAACCCCGGCTGCGAGTTCCACCACAATCCCTGACTAATCTGCATTCCAACTCCGGCAAATAAACCATCCGGATCATTGTAGCTAAATTCAATCCGGCTGACATAGGGGTTGTATGCCATTGGTAAAGTAATCGAATTATTGGGATTGTTGCCGATATAACCGGGAGAACTCCCGCCGATAGTTTGATAGGAACCGACATTATGCCAAGTTTGGGTATTCCACGTTAGATTAAAATTACCGGGAGTATAAAAAATCCCCCAATTAAGAATCGGTGCATTATTAAACGCGTTCAATGAACCGGCACCATTGATTGAATTGCCATTGACCCCACCGGTATTAAGATTGCCATCCTGATTAAAACTATACCCCACGCTAAAACTAACATCACGCCACTCTGGTGAATCGTAGCGTACCATCTCCGGCATTACCCGCAGCACCCGATCATAATTATTAAAGGCATTGGCATTAGCACCGTTATAAATATCAATCCCACCGGTGTTGGTCCGGAAAGTATTGGAGATGTTCCCGATCCGCACTCGCCCCCAATCACCCTGCAAGCCGATATAAGAATCCGAAGAAGCCAGCACATTGCGTGCGGTGGTTGAATTTCCTTGAACATAAGCAAAATTGTACGGGCTTTGCGGTGCCCAATTGGAGCCGGAGGTTCCCTGATAAGCTTGTCCGGAAGTAATATCCAAAAATTGCTCAATCTGCCACACCGCAGCAGTTTGCCCGTAAATCTGATCGGTGCCACGAATTCCAAAATAAGAACCGTAATCCTGAATGGAGGTAGTCCCGGGTTGAACGACGGTGGAAGAAGGAAAACTATCGTGTTCAACCGCGGCTGCAATCCTACCATAGAGTGTAACGTCGGCAAGCCCCGTTGCTGAATAAACGGTAAAAATGCTTGCCAACACCGTCTTTGTTATCCGATTATGAAAATATCTCGCCATATTGTCCTTATGTTTGTGGTAATTAAGTATCAGGACAGAATATAGCAAATCAAGTATCGAGTTGGCTAGTGACAAATTTGTCACTAGCCAACCGCTGAAAATCCCGCTAAAATAGCTTCATCAATGGAAATTGATGTTTCATATAGACCCTCTTATTGCCCCGGTACTACAAATGCCGGGTATTTTTTAATCAAATTTCTCCCTATGACTCTATTTTATTAAGGTTGTAACCATGAATTACTATCTGCTATTAAAACTACTAATGTCCGCCTGCGTCATTGTTGCGGTCAGCGAACTATCCAAAACCAACCGCTTAGTCGGCAGTTTTCTGGATTCATTACCGCTGGTTTCAATTTTGTCAATCTTGTGGTTATATAAAGATACCCGCGACACGAGCACAATTGCCGATTTATCGATGGGAATTTTCTTTTTTGTGTTGCCATCACTACCAATGTTTCCATTGTTTTCGTGGCTGCTTAAAAAGGGAGTAAATTTTTATGTGAGTTTGGGCGCGGCAATTTTGTTTTTGAATTTGTGCTATTTTTTAGCAAATTTTGTCTATAAAAAATTAAATTTAATTTAAGCAGCTAAATAAAGAGATTACATCGGCTATAAGATGGTAGCTTGAACTACCATCTTATATTAAATTAGTCCAAATAAACAACCTGCCCCAGCTTTACATTATTGTCGCTCATTTTATTTAATGTCCTTAATTTTTCAGCACTATTATTACTCCGCAACGCTAGATTAAATAAAGTGTCGCCCTTGATGACGGTAACGTATTTACGCCCAGCAGGAGAAGTCTTTATTCGTGGCAATAACGGAGGATACGCAGTTGTAACCGCTTGGGTAGCAGGAGATTTAGTTACGGTTGCAACCGTCGTAGCCGTTGAGTTGGCAGGTTTTATTTTCGTACTAACCACCTGGCGATTTTCAGCTGGTATTTCTGGTTGAGCTAAGACCAAACTGCGATTGAAATAGGAACCCGTCGATAGCGAATTAATTTGCTGCAATTGATCCTGATATTTTTTTAAACTAAGCCGGAGATTTTTTTTATTTTCTGGCGACAAGCTTAAATTTTGTGCCATAAGCAACCGCTGCACACTCATTATCTTAATATTCAAAGTATCCGCCGTCTCATTACCGCGATATAATGAAATATAATAATAGGCTTTGCCTGGGTTATTCTCCAATAGATAAGCATAACTAATTCCAGTATAAGCAGACAATGGTGCACTTTCACTCTTCAGTGCTTCCAGATAGCTGGTGGTTGCCAGTTCCAACTGATTGTGGGCGGTGAGACAGTCACCATAGTTGATGAATAAATTTGGCGTAGCAATTTTATTTTTCACGGCAACCTGTAATGCCGAAAGATAATAATTTTTTGCTAATGCAAAATTATTGTTGGTACATAAAAACCCAGCATAATCAGCCTGCAATTGGTAATCTAAAGGTGCCAATGCTAGTGCCTGACGATATTCTTTATCTGCACCATTGATATTTTTGAGCTGCTGATAAGCTTGTGCCTGCAAATAATAGCCACGATAATTCTTTGCGTCTATTGATTGCGCTGTTGCCGCCGACTCCAATGCCAGTTGGTACTGATGTTTATTTAGCAGTTGTTGGGCACTATCCAAATAGGGTTGTGCTTGGCTATTTAAGGTGGTGCAATAATAATTAGTCACTGCAGCTAGAAGAATAGTTAATCTTTTTTTCATAGGTAAACCATTAAACAGGTAATGCCTGATTATGTTGCCAAAATCAAGCATTTCAAGGTAGTCTTAGTTAATAAATCAAGTTAAAAAACGATTATTTCTGAAGATAAAACTGGCGACCGCTAACTATAGTATTGCCTTTTAGGTGATTGATCTGGCGCAGCTCGGTTTGAGAAACACCGGAATTAACGGACATCCGATATAAGGTCTCTCCATTTGTAATCACTACGTATTGCCGACCACTGCCATCGGTCTTGATTCGCGATTGGCTTCTGAGGCGTAACCTTTATCTGTTTGTAGAAACTTAGGAGTTGCTTCTACAATTATTGGGTGCATTACCTGCTCTAAACTAGTCATCTCAGATTGATTAGCTGGGGTTATGGTTAAATTGTTCATAGTAACCGTCAGTAGCATCGGTTACGATAAACTCTTTAAAACCAAAGATATTACGGTTACCTTTTTTAAGCCATTTTGCATCGGGATCTATTTCGACATTTGATTGTTCATTAGCACTTAATTCAAACAGATTTCCGCCACCACCAGAGTTATCGATATCGTCTTCATTACGATCTTCTGCGATTAGTTTAGGTTTGGCTTGTGAGTTAACTGCAGCTGCAATTAAGGTTGCATCCAGAATTGCACCTTCGGTTATTTTTACTTTGAGATTATGTTGTTCAAGCTGACGATTAACCTGTTTTAGATAACCTTCTAACATGTCCTTTTTAACCAACTTATTTCTGAATCGACAAATAGTTGTTTCATCTGGGACATGCATTTCCCCATCAGCCAAACCAAAACCAGTAAACCACATAAAGTCAATTCTAGTATGGAGAGCTTCTTCCATCTTGGGGTCACTCAATTGATGCCATTGTTGTAATAAAAGCACTTTAAGTAAACTTAGATAGTCATAAGGCGCTTGACCACGCATGACTTCTTTACCTAGCTTTACTTTTAGGTTATCGGCTATGGGCTGCCAGTCAACTATCGCTTCTACTTTTAGCAATAGACTTTCTTTATCCATCATATAGTGGAGTGACTCAACTAAAAAACTCATACAAACCTCATGAATACAAGTAATATATAATTAAAACAATATATTATATCACAACAATGCTAAGATGGGTTGTTCTAATGTGCAGAGGTTTCTTTATAAGCAATCTGTTTACCGCTTAATGGCTCCACATATTGGTAATATGCTTCAATATTAAAATTGGCAAACGGGTTAAATTGTATTGCTGGAGTTAATACTAGATATGTATTCTGCACACTACTATGAGCCAAAGTGGTTAACGTATTAGGTGTACCGCTAATTCCTGATATTCTTGGGTAACATTACTGTCAATTGATAGTTTTATCCAACTACCATGTGCCAATTCTGGTTTTACCCCAACTGCAAATTCAATATTATTCTCATTACTATTTAATATTGGCTGAGAGTTAACATGATATGTGGAGGTGGAAGCGTTATAGCCCAAACCAACATATGGAATAATGTTCAAAACATCGGCAACAACAATTGAATAACCAATTTTCCCAGTTAATGCTAGACCAGAGCTCATTCGTTCAGGTTGTGCAACTGGTAAACCATTAGTTTGCAAGTTAGACAAGCCGTTAACAGTAATACTACCCCAAATATTATGAGCAAGGATATTTGCTTCAAGTCCACCAATAGCATTGTAATAATTACCACTCACTCCGACTCCACCATTCAAACTCACCGAAGAATCCAAACGCTCAAATACCGTTTGATTCGCCTGAACAGCAAAAGAAAGTGTCGTCGTCGCAATAAAAAGCAACGAATTAGCTTTAACAATTTTCTTAGTTTGCAGAAATGATTACGTCTTATAAAAAAATTAATCAAATAATCAAATGGGGCAGCACTCATGTAGCCAGCCCTCTTTACTGCTACTTTCTCCATTAAGTCATTTTGTCACCATGTGTACTTGTATAACTCTTATCATCCTCGGCTGTAACATCGATCTTCACTCAGTATCTGACCTTTAACATATAACCTAGTGAGAGCATACTATTACAATATCCATAAATAACAACCTTACTTTTACAATAACTTGTGAGTTAAGACCAGCACCACGTAGCCAACCAATATAGCGGTTAAAATATTCTAAGCGCTGATCTATAATATTCTGAAAAATTCTCAGGTTCGCGAATTGTCGAATAAGGGAAATAAACTTAGCAATCGCTATTGTTGATAACTCCATACGTGGCTTATTGTGGAAAACAAAGCCTAAAAAGGTAATTCCCTTGCCAATTCGTCCCATCCGGGTTTTATCCGGATGAATGTTTAATTTTAGTCGGTTTAGCGCCTGATACATCAGACGGATATAAACCTTGAGCCGGCTTCTGGTCGGTGCCAGAATCACCCAGTCATCCATAAACCGCACATAGGTTATATGCTGTTTATCCATGGCTCGGTCTAAATCATTTAGCGCGATTGCCGCTAAAAGCGGAGACAAAGGACTCCGTAACGGAATCCCCTGTCTGACTTCAACTAGTTGTCCGTTATGCAGCTCCTGACGCTTGAGGGATAGCTTTATCAGCGCTAGCACATCCGGTTCATCTACCAGTTGTGAGATTTGCTGTAGCAACACTTCATGATTGATTGAGGCATAATAATCCTTGATATCACTTCGTATGAAGAATTCATTAGCTGAAATCCGGGTACGCAGGATCCGCAAAGCTTCAGTCATGCCGCCATTGCCACGGATA
Source organism: uncultured Neisseria sp. (assembly GCA_964488065.1). GTDB lineage: Bacteria > Pseudomonadota > Gammaproteobacteria > Burkholderiales > UBA11063 > Aquella. The sequence continues at coordinate 48,260 of CAZATM010000018.1, read as the reverse complement.
TGCGTGCAATTCCGGCTTAGCTTTGGCTGTAGATATTCAGTCAAAACCAGGCTGATTGCCTTGATTACTACTGCATCAGTAGCATTCCAGAAATGGTGGCTACCTCCGGCACCAGTAACATACCCCTCCATCGGGCTAAAGCGATAGGTTCCTGTCAGAAGCTGCGCCTGAACTAGAGGAAGAATACTTTCCCAGCGTTCACGGAGGATCCCAGATATCACTACTAGCCGGATAGTTCTCACGGGCTTTACAGCACCAGACAAATGCCTGATTGAGAATCTTTCTATCAGTGATTTGATACATCAGTTTCATCATGATCTTGTTTCTATCAGTAAAATTCGGTTATAATTCGGTTTGCCCCGCTTTCGGCGGGGCAAATTTATGCGGTTTCCTTCGCGTTAGGGAATGGTAATCTCGAGTGGTATCGTCACCGTGTACCAGCTTTTAGCCTCTCCGCTGCGATGCGCTTCGGACGGGGTGTACGTGCCTCCCACTAGGGCTTCTGCGGACGGATTGATAATTGCCCCCCCAGGACTTATGTGATTTGATACATTTACCGCTATCTGCCCTCTGCGTAAATCCACGCGGCTGCGCCATTTTCCTTTTCCCCAGCGTGCGTAGTCGGTTTCGGGGGTTAAATGCATGACGTAGACCTGATTCCCGTTGCTCCCTGCGTCCCAGTCGCCGGTTTTTACGCAAAAGCTGCCATAGTCCGCGGTTGCTCTGGAGATGTCCCCTGTGATGACGCCTGTAATGCCGCCCGCTTGGCCTGGCGCCGCGTCACAGGATGCAGACGAGTAAAAACCTTGGAGAGATGCCCCCCTAACTTCTACGCGTTGTGTTTCGTCAGACCCGTCTCTGGTGAACTCGATAAATTTCCGTGTCTGTTCGTTGCTCGGTAAGCTCTTGAACACCTTTGATCTCTCTTCTGCTCTCCGAACTATTTCAGGGTAGTCAGACGTAATCAAGTCATTAACCGTTGCGTGTGCCCCCTGGTAGTCTCTTTTCCACCAACCTCCGAGATTGAACTCTCTGAATGGCATTGCCCAGTTTTTGTGGACATCCCTGTTCGCAAAACCATGTCTACTTGTTGTTGAGATATTGGTCGTTGCGGGATCAACTCCAACTTCTGAACCGTTCGGTGCGAATGAAGAAGCCCACCGGTTTATCCGCCAGTCGCTCCCTGTGTTGTATTCCCGCTCCCAATTGTATCCGGTGTCACGGATGCGCAAGCCCTGTATCCCGATTTGGTGGACCATTAGGTCTGTGGTGGGGTTGAATTTTACTGGTCGTACTACCGCAGCTTTGGGATTAGCCTTGAGCCCCTCTCCACTCGCTAAGCCGCCAACTCTTCCGTAACTTGTCAGACCTGACCCTTGCCAAACTTGTGTCGTCCCATACGGGCTGGTTACTTGCACGATTGGACTGGCTCCGGTGGCCTTGACCTCAATATAGCATTCCCCGTTGGGTGGTACGCCACTGTCTGTACATTCGTTGTTAATCACTTCAGCTTGCTGTAATGCCTTGGCAGTTACCTTGCCTGAGTAGCTTCCGCCCGCATTGGTCAGGTGGATATATCCGTGGTTTCCTGGCAATACGTCTAAAGCTTCTGCGTTGGTGTACCATACCGGTACGTATTGACTATCCAGCGTTAGTCTTACATCCGAACTAGGGATTAGTAGCGGGAAGGTATTGATGATTGCATCTTTGTCTGCCATGCCTGTACCTTTGGCTTCGAAACTCACTTTCAGGTTTGCTCCGGGTACCATCAGGCTTTTTGGTATTGTCAGTTTATTGATACAACTATCCTGTCCTTCTGCGATGTCACAGCTTTGCAAGCTTGCCCCAGATAGTGGATTTGACAGATATGGGCGTACCGTGATTGGTTTGCTTACTCCAGGGGTTCCGCTTGCTACAAAGTACGTCGACTTGATATCAAAAGTGTAAGCAGTGGTGGTTTCGTTGTTTGTCTCAGTTGTCTGACTTCCAGTTCCCCACAAGCGGCTGAATTTAGCATAGGTACGGTTGTCTGGCTCGTTCTCGACAATTACCTGTCCGCCCTTGCTATAACTATATGGTAATACCATATTCAGTAAGGCTTCATTGACCGTACTACCCGGCAGATTTGGTCCCTCAAACACATTCGGATTCGGTACGCTAACCGTCGCTGTACAGCTCGCGCCTATTCCCAGAGTCGAGGTGGTTGCACCGGTTGGACAGTCTCCTCCTGTTACTTTTGTTCCCGCTGGCAAGTTACCTGTCGTTACGTTAAATGCCGCTGCTTCCGCGGTTCCTTTGTTATCGAAGGTATATTCAAGTTCCAGAGTATTATTGCTTAATGCCGTGAAACTGTATGGTTTTGTACTACTACCGTCACCGCTTAATCCTATTGGGCTCTTCTTGACTGATACACTGGTTCCTATACTTACTACCGGAGTTGCCGATGCGCTGACCTGGAATTTTTCGGAATCCGTTGTCCGGTTTTCCCCACCAAGCTTGTATTTTGCCTGCAAGGCTACGTCGGTTGCTGCCTGCACTGCTGATACCGGTCCATAAGTGACCTTATAGCTACATTGCGCGCCACCAGCTATCGAGCCTCCATTTGCACAGCTACCGGCGTCTTCCGGAGCTACCGTCAAACCATTTATATTATTCGGATTTAACCCGATGTCTGAAGATAGGGTTGCCGATAAGCCTTCATCTGCGGCTATGGTATTACTTAAAGCGTATACCGCTTCTTCCTTTTCGGTGTTATTACTCTGAATTGTCAAATTTGCTAATCCTACTGTTCTCGTCCAGCTTAATGGCCCAGCCTTGGTTGCTGAATAGCTTAAACCATGCTCTTTTACCAGCGAATGTTCCTGTCCATACTGATCCGAGTATTCTCCATTTAGTACCAGATTGATACTTCCTGTTTTCTCACTCGCTGCAGTGTATTCTATTTTCACACGGCAGCTTGCTTGTACATCTAGACTATGATTGCCATCGAGTCCGCATGCGGTGCTACTTCCTGCTATCACCTTGAATTCACCAGTTGCTGGCGCTAAATAATATTTGATCTTTTGAAGTTTACGATTGCCGGTATTCTTGATCTCAACTTCCGCAATACGTTTCTTACCGCCAATTAGTGCGTTCTCCAGATTACTGCTTATTTGGGTAAAGCCTACTCCGGCTACCGCATTGGCTACCGTATATTCTACATTCGCGATTGAGTTATAAGCTGTTGCTTGGTCTTTATATGCAACCTCTACTACTCCCTGTCCGTTTGTATTTCCTTTTACTTTCACATCCAGGTTACAACTCGCATTAGGTGCCAGTGTTCCTTTACAATCCCCTGCGGTTACTTCAAGACTTGAATCGGCAGTGCTTGCTGCTACAGCCGTTGCATCCGTGTTACCACTGTTATATACCGTCAACTTTCCAGTTGTCTCTGGTGTATTGATTGCCAGACCATGCCCCAGCAGTATATGTGCTCCCTTACCTATCTCAACTCTGGTATTTGCTTCTTGTACCGTCACTACCTGTCCGGATTTTACGCCTTCCAAGCGTGTCGATACCACTGCTCCACTACCTGATGCTTTACCACTTACCTGATAGGTACAGCTATTTCCTTTCAGATAACCTGGTGCATTACATAATAGGCTACCATTACTTGCCTTGATATCATCATAATTGTCACCCAGCATCACCGGGATTGACAGACTGTAATTTCCATCTTCCGATACGATGCGACTTACATCATTTATCATCGCTATTCCGCCGTTGTTGACGCCTAGCTTACCGCTTATACGAATCAACTGATACAGAGTTTTACTTTTACCCTGGTTGTCTTTGATTGTCACCTCGAGTTTTACTTCCGTACTCTTCAAGGTATGAGGTGTTAACTGAATTGAACAGCTGCCGTTTGCTGATACTACGCTACATGCCTGTGATGCTACACTGACCAAGGTACTGTCTTTACCAGTCAAGACATCTATTACACGTGCGGATTCCAAGGTATATTTATCAGCACTATAATTAGTTAATTGAAGTAGATATGATGCTGCTGAGCTGTCACTTGCTGGAAATACTCCCAGGCTATCTAAACGTACCGGGTTCTCCGGACTAGTTGGCGCCATCTCATCCACACGACCACCTCCACCGCCACCACTGTTTCCACCACTACAAGCGCTTACTACCACCGTCGCACCCAAGAGCAGCGACTTAAGCAAGTTTTTTCTTGTCAATAATTTCATTTGCTTTCCTTTTAAAATTACATACAAACACGACATGCTGAGATAACCATTTATCCCAGCATGACTCCATTGTATTTCCTTATAAATAAAATAACTAGTGACAAATTTGTCACTAGTTATTCGTTATTAGACTCAGGCCTAGCTCACCCAACGTTTGTTACAGCCAACCACCTCCACCAACCGCTTGATATCTTCCGGAAAAATATGCCCGATATTACCGATGCGGAAGGTCTCGAGATTGGTAACCTTACCCGGATAAAGTACAAATCCCTGCTTTTTAATCTGCAGATAAAATTGATTAAAATCAAATGGCTGGTTGTGTGGATAGAGAAAGGTGGTAATTATCGGCGATTGACGTTCTGCCGCCACCAAGGGTATAAATCCAAAATAACATTTAGACAGGTGTTGCTGTAACCACGCCCTTTTCTTTATCAATCTTTTTGAGGTTCCGCCGAAGCGCATCTTCACTTACCGTACTCATACCTAATAGCTCTGGGTTAACACCATCATTACGAATAATGTTCGCGTGGGCATAGCGGGTATGTCCTGCTAATACCGAGAGTAACGCGGTTCCCAATATATCTCGCTTACTTGAGGCGTTGGGACTGAAACCGTCATCAACTAAAACCGTGCTAGAATTCGTCAACGTCTTGTCCTTTGCGCCTAATATGATTATCGAGAACCATACTAAAAAAGCAAGACGTTTTTCTATATAATTTCAAATAGTTACAAATTTCAAATTTACTAACTTAGTGCTATTGAGGGTCAATATTAAGAGCAACCGCTTATATACCACCAAGCACGTCACAGTTAATATTTTGCAAACTATTAGCAAAAGCCAAGAAACAGAGATTATTTGACCTCTCGTAGAGCATTGGGATATTAAAGCTATTAGTCGTTAAGATTTCTTCTTTCGAAGGAATTGATCCATCAACTCCAGCAACTGCAGTTTGAGAACCTACGTAATAATCTTGACTAAAAAAATTATTCAAAACTAATATGGATCCGTCAGTTGGAATTCCGCGTATCACGATTGATGAACGATTATTTGTACCATAGCGACCATAGTCAAACCAATTATCTCGAATGTCAACAAATTTACCAGCAATTTTTCCATTCGCATGCATATCAAACTGATGATAGGCGTCTTTGCCACCGCCATTTAACACTAGATTATGATGAGCATAATAACCTTCACCTGCTGAACCAGAACCGGCTATTGCATGTCTATTACTATCAAATACATTGCAGCGAATTTCGGCAGTTGCATAGCCATTTTGAACTACCACGCCATAACCCAACTCTGATTTAATATTATGGTGAATATAATTGCCTGCCACGATGTTATCAGTAGATTGCTTTATTGATACTGCTGCCCATGGCCAGCCAAATATTTCATTATTATCAATAACAATACCACTACTATTGGGAACAAATTGTAGTCCAATAGTTTTGTTATTTGTGTCGGATTTTTGATAAGGTCCTTCAATTCTTAACCCAGTTATTCGCGCAGCACTATCTACAGTAATGACTGGGTACTTATTTTCATCATTATTGATATAGTCGATTTTTAGAGTGCCTCCTGCGCTATTATTTATACCTCTATCACTAAAAATAGTTTGATTCTTCTTTATAGACAATGCATTATTTTGATTTGGTATTTTAATCACGACATCACCTGGAACATATATATACCGCTGTCCTTCATCTACATATTTTTTTAATTCCCCATAATCATTTGCTGTAACATATTGTATCGCGAGTTTATTTACAATTTCACTATATCCAACGCCGCCGCCCACCACGCTGCAAGCATTAGATTGCGCATAAATCATCGACGAATTAAATCCTACGAACATTAGGAAAAATATCCTACAATTAAAGCTCATTACCTTATCCTTATTAATATGAAAGATATGGGGTTACATACACACCCGACATGCTGAGATAAGCATTTATCCCAGCATGACTCCATTGTATTTCCTTATAAATAAAACAACTAGTGACAAATTTGTCACTAGTAATTAGCCTCCAGTATCGCTCACCCAACCTTAGTTACAGCCAACCACCTCTACCAACCGCTTGATATCTTCCGGGAAAATATGCCCGATATTACCGATCCGGAAGGTCTCGAGATTGGTAACCTTACCCGGATACAACACAAATCCCTGCTTCTTAATCCGCAGATAAAATTGATTAAAATCAAAGGCTTGGTTTTGTGGATAGAGGAAAGTGGTAATTATCGGCGATTGACGCTCTGCTGCCACCAACGGTATAAATCCCAGCTTGGTCATTCCTTTCAGCAATACGCGGTGATTTTCACGATAACGGCGTTCACGGGCAGCAACTCCGCCTTCTGCCGCCAGTTCGATTAATGCCTGATGAAATGCTCGTACCGCGTGGGTTGGCGAGGTAAACCGCCATTTACCAGGATCTTTCAGCTCCATATCCGCCCATTGGGCATATAAATCCAGCGACAGCGAGCGTGAGCACCTCTTGCATTTTTCCAGTTCGGTTTTTTTAGCCAGGACAAAACCAAATCCCGGTATTCCCTGAATACACTTGTTAGATGAGCTAATGATGAAATCAATATCCAAGCCGGGAATATCAATTGCGATTCCGCCCAAGCTGCTCATGGCATCTACGATAAAGGTCTTATTGAATTGCTGTTTTACCACCCTACTAATTGTCGCCAAATCATTCAGGGCGCCGGTAGTAGTTTCGCAATGCACCACTGCCACATGCGAAATTGCCGGATCTTTGCTAAGATAGTCTGTTAGTTGCGCCATGTCAAATTCACCGCGTTCACCGACATTATATTGAATGACATTCAGGCGCTGTAGCCGGGCAATTTCAGCAATTCGTTCACCATACACACCATTTGCCAACACCAATAATTTATCATTGCCGCTAATGGCACTACCAATTACCGACTCGACGACAAAAGTACCGCTACCCTGCATCAAAACCGAGGTATAACGATTGTCATGGTCATTGGCCAACAATAGTTCTTTCAGTTTCAGGCGCACATCCTGCACCAGATTTTTATAATCATCATCCCAGGTACACAAATCTTTCAATAACGCCGAACGGACTCCTTTGGAGGTGCTCAGCGGTCCCGGGGTCAACAATAAATAATCATTATTCGGGATTAAATTAGTATATTCCATTTTAAACTCCTGTTAATAATCTACACGGTGTAATTTGATATCCACCTCAGCGCGAGGCGTGGTTCTATCATTTGCGCGCTTCATTTATCGCACGAATCAATTCGGGCAATTCCGCGATATTGTCAATTACGTAATCTGCCCCCGCGCCATACATTCGAAAGCGAACTTTTTTCATTTCGCGGTTTTTGGTGGCAGCATCCAAGGCGTTAAATTCTGCCAACGAGAGTCCCAATTCGCTGCTACCTTCAATCACCCCGACCGAAATACAGCCAGCGTTAACACCCTCGCGAATGTCACTAAGCGTATCGCCAACTTTGATTACCGTTTTAATATCCGCTATATCCAGTTCCAGCATATTTTTATAAATCATATATGGATATGGCCGACCGCGTTTAACCTCGCTGGCAGTCACACAAAAATCCGGCGAATAGCCCTGCTGTTTAGCCAGCGGCAACACAATTTCCATCATCTCACGGGTATAACCGGTAGTCGAGCCGATTTTTAATCCCAAAGAACGCAACTGTTCTACGGTCAAGATAATATTTGGAAGCGGTACGACAAATTCCGCCAAACCGGCAAATACCTGCTGCTCAAAGTCATTATAAATGGCAAGCACATCAGCTTCAGTTGCCTCTCGATGATGTAATTGCGTGAATTGTTTGGCAACGGTCGGCAACGATAATAGTTCCCGGACATGGTCGATTTTCAGTTTACCCATTGGTCCACGCGCTTCGCTAGTTGTCACAATAAGACCATGTTTTCCAAAGGCACTGATGAACGGACGTAATGGTGAAAAACAACCATAATCAATAGTGGTTCCCGCCCAATCAAAAACTACTGCTGTAATAGTCATAATTACTTTCTTTCTTTAATAAAATTGGTAAGGTAGCCGCTAACAAATAGTGACACCCCCAGAAATAGCAGAATCTGGCGAATGCCGACTAGGTTTTGTGCAACCGGTAGCCCGATGGTGCCAATTACCGCGCCGAATTTAGCAAAACCAGTTGAAAAAGCATGTCCGGTGGCTTTAAAATCCGGTGGATAGGCTTCTGATGGAAATAAATAGGTGGTAATATCCGGACCGACATTAATTCCCAGATTGTAAATCGAGAACATCAGCACCAATAATACTCCCGAGGAATACCATGAGCCATGAAACGCCAACAGGCACAACCCCAAGCCGGCAACAAAAAATCCGTATTTCTGCAGTTTCTTTAACGAGCAGAATTTAATTGCCCAAATCCCGGCAAACGCGCCGATAGCGGCAAAAGAATTAATCACTGCACTATCATATAAATCTTCGATAAAATTATGTTCCGCTGTACCATAGTGCTTAAACATCCGCACGATGTCGGTGGTAAACAGCCCGATTCCATAATAGGATATATCCATAATAAACCAGCACAGTGCCAGAATAATCGTCTGGCGGCGATATTTAGTCGTAAACAAATGGGCGTATTTGGTAAAAAAACCTTCTGAATTTTTTTGTTGATCCAATTTTTGCCATTGCGGACTTTCCGGTAGTTTGTGCCGTGCTAAAAAGCAGCCAATGGTGGGAATAATCGCGGATAGAAAAATATAGCGCCACGCCTCATTACCATAAAAGCCATGTAAGAAATAACCAGCAAACGCCGCCACCGGCATTGCCAATACATTTAAAAACATTGAAACTGCGACTACATTACCATGCTCCCTACTCGCGGTAGCTTCCGCCAGATAAGCAGCATAAATCGGATAGCCGGCACCAACACCAATCCCGATGATAAAGCGGCCACCCAAAATCTCAAAAAAAGACTGGCTAAAAAATAACCAGATTGAAACAATCATAAAAATCACTAAATCGACCGCTAACATCGGCTTACGCCCATATTTGTCGGTCAGCGGTCCGGAAATTATCGCGCCTAAAATCGCACCAAAGGGTGCTGCCGATTGCATGATTCCAACCTGCCAACTAGATAAATTTAATGTCGCTTTCAATAGCGGTTCGGTACACGAAGCCATATATAAAAAATATCCGTCGGTAAATAACCCGAGACTGACGACAAATAATACCAGATAGTATAATCGTGAAGTTTTCATAACCGGTTAGAGCTCCTCTGTCGGTTAGTACCATTGTTTCTACTCATTTTAAATCCTTCTAAATTGTAAATAATTAGCATCCAAGTGAATGCTGGCGGATTTTAGTGTAGAAAAGATAGCGGTGGCTAGTGACAAATTTGTCACCCTACAATATCCAAACATACACCCCGACATAACGATATATATTTTTAGTAAGCTACCGGCTCGCCAACAAAAAAACCGCCACTAACGTTACATTTATCTACATTTCACCACCATAAATTTACACAAAAAAATATTATCCAATCTTCATATAAATATATCAAACTGTTATGATTTATATTTTCAAAAGCACCCAACGACTATCACAAATGCGTATAATACTTATTCACCACAAAATTAACAAAATTTAAGCTATACTTACGAGTGCTTTAATGATCGTTTTTGATAAGGACGCATATCATGAAAAAATTTATTAACTATTTGGCAGTATTCGCTTTTTTTGCCGCAGTATTGTACGGCTGCAGCAGCGGTAGCGGAAGTAGTGGCAGTTCCAACCAAACCACCACTGTATTGGTGTATATGATGGGAACTGATTTACAAAGTAATAATTCGCAGGGAATTAATAACATCATTGAAATGGAGTCGGTTGGTTCTAGCAGCACAATGAATGTGATTCTTCAAACGGGTGCTGCCAAAGAATCTAATGGTGCACAGGGAATTGACTGGACCCGCAATCAACGCTGGAAAGTACTACCGGGATCAATCCAACTGCTGGCTGATCTAGGCAAAGATGGTGAAGAAGGTGGTAATATGGGAACCGAAAGTACCTTTGAAAGCTTTGTCCGCTGGGGTGTCAAAACTTATCCCGCTAATAAATATATCGTAGTATTATGGGATCATGGCGGCGGAATTAATGGTGGTGTTGGCTCGGATGAAATAACCGAAAGCGCTATCCCACAATCACAAATTGCTTATGCTCTAAATAATGTTGCCACGTCAGAAAAAGTAACTTTTGAAATTACTGGCTATGATGCCTGCCTAATGGCAACATCCGAGGTTGCTGCATCATTGGTACAATCATCTAACTATATGGTTGCCTCTGAAGATGTTGAACCCGGTGCCGGCTGGAATTACAAAGTCTTTCTCGGCTATTTGAAAGCCAATCCCAATGCCAATGGCGCGCAAATAGGTCAGGTCATTGTTGATGGCTACGCCGCCAAAATGGAAGAATCTAGTAATGTTTATACTCTATCGGTTACACAACTCAACAAAATACCAGCAGTCGTTTCTGCTACTAATGCACTGGCAATAACATTAAAACAATATGCCAATCAGTCAATCGATAGCTGGGAATCTATTGCCTATACCCGACTAAGCTCACTTGATTACCAGACCAATATGTTCCTTGGCTCTGATAATTACGATTTAGTCGACATGAAACAATTTGCCGGTAATATTGCCAAAGAATTTAAAGATAAGACTGATGTTATTGCAGCGGCGGATGCGGTCGCCGATGCTTTAAATCAAGCAGTAATTTACGAATCTAGCAATTATAGCAATCTGGGCTCAACTGGTCTTACCGTATATTTTCCATCGCTAATGTATACTTACCCAGATAAAGACTACTCGTTCAATACATTGGGATATTTAACTGGTACACCATTCTTTGCGCCCAAATATGCCGAAAGTGATAGCGGGCTGGTTGCGGTTTATTATAACTACTATTATCAGGAGTCCAGCAATTTAGATGCGTTATTCGCCGATAATTCATTTAATTCAACTGCAGAATCAATTACGGCTATTGTGCAAAATAAATTTTCTACCGTGTTGGCTGCGGCAAATGGTACAACTGGCTGTAGTGCATTTACCGTCAATAAAGCCAGCGAATCGGTCATCAGTACTGCAGTTGGCTTATGCTATGAAGCATTTAGCGATAAAGTATCAGTCAGCGAATCAGCAGCACGTCAATATAATATTGCATTTGAATCAACTGAAGCCAATAAATGGGCTAAATTAGGTGGAACCAATATCGCTTTAATTCCAACTGATCCAAATTTCAAAGCTACAACGCCGGAAAGTTATTCTGAATATATGATTCCAGCCGCTTACCAAGGCATTGAAAAAGGGAAAATCTTCTTTACCGCTGGCTATCTAAGGGTTGAAGAAGATAATACGACCCATTTATTGAAAATTACTGGTTTCCAACGTAGTGGTAATCCGGTGCCTAAATCGTCGGCGCTTGAAGCTGGTGACAAATATTATATTGGTGCCTATATTTATGCACAACAACCGGGAAATAATGAGACTAATCTAATCTGGCAATGGGCATATCTGAGTAACTCCGTCTATACCGTACCTAATGATTATAACTCACAAACAAACCCGGTATATCTAACTAGCGGAACAGCTACTGGCGGTAGTAAATTTACGTTTGTAATTGCAGGTATCACTGGTTCAGTCTTCACTGGAGAATCAGTAACCTATAGCATAGGCTCGAAATAATCTAGGGATTTGTATTATTTCAATAACGCAAACAAAAAAACACCGGCTGATAATCAGTCGGTGCTCTTTTTATATTTCGATTAAATAAAGGTTAATCTAATTGATAATATTTAAGCGCGGCTAGTTAGTAAAGTAATTGCCGGCAACTCTTTGCCTTCCAGAAACTCTAATAACGCACCACCGGCAGTTGAAACATAACCGATTTTATCAAAAATATCAAATTTATTAATTGCCGCAATGGTATCACCACCACCAGCCAGACTAAAGCCTTTAGAATTGGCAATTGCATTGGCTACTACTTTGGTACCATTGGCAAATTGATCAAATTCAAATACACCAACCGGACCATTCCAGATGATCGTACCGGCAGATTCAAGAATTTGCGCCAATTCAGCGGCAAATTTAGAACCAATATCTAAAATCATCTCATTATCTTGAACCGCACTCAAAGCTTTTTCAGTCGCTTTAGCTTCCGGGCTAAATTCAGTCGCTACCACCACATCTTGTGGCAAAGGAACTGTAGCACCGCGGGCTTCCATTTTATCCATGACTTTCTTAGATTCTGCGACTAAATCCGCTTCCGCCAATGAGGCACCAATTTTTGAACCTTTGGCTAACATAAAGGTATTTAGGATACCGCCACCAACGATCAATACATCAACCTTATCGGCCAAATTATCCAAAATTGTCAATTTAGTTGAAACTTTTGATCCGGCAACTACCGCTACCACTGGTTTAGCTGGTGTCGCTACCGCTTTGCCCAATGATTCCAATTCTTTGGACATCAACATTCCGGCACAAACTTCCTTGGCATTTTTACCAACCGCATTGGTTGAAGCTTCGGCACGGTGAGCTGTCGCGAAAGCATCATAGCAGAAAATATCGCATAATGCCGCATATTGTTTACCCAGTTCATCAACGTTTTTCTTTTCGCCTTTATTGCAGCGCACATTTTCCAGCATTACTACTTTACCATTGGCAAAAGAAACGCCATTAGCCTGCCAGTCAGCTACCACCGGCACAGTCATGCCCAATAAATTGCCCAAATAATCAGCAACCGGCTTTACCATATCTGCCGGTGCAATTTCACCTTCAGTTGGACGACCCAAATGAGTTGCTACAATTACGTTAGCGCCATTATCTAATGCGTATTTAATGGTAGTCAAACCAGCGCGAATACGGGTATCATCGCCAATCTTACCATCTTTTAGCGGAACATTCATATCGGTACGAATAAATACGGTTTTGCCGTTTAATTGTAAATCAGTAATTTTTTTAAATTGCATAAAATTCTCTCTCTGAAAAATTGCGACATCAACGACACCGCTACCATTAATACATGATAAAATCGGGGCACTTATGCTCTTCGTCTTTGAATTCTGGAGTTTGTCGTATCTCAAAAAAGACTCCTTATGTAGTTGAATCTACACTGCGTCGTCTTTTTATCAATACTCCGCGTCCAGAAATCAAATACTGTGAGCAAGTTTTGCTGATCTAACAGCAAAACTACAGCGGACGTAATTTTACCGCATTTAGCCGCTTTAGCGCAATAACCATATTTTTTTCAAGTGAATTCTTGCATGCAGCAAATCGTAATCGCCTCCAGCAATGCCGGCAAAATCAAAGAATTTTCGGCAATTTTTGCCCGCTATAATATTGAAATAATTCCGCAAGCCCAATTAAATGTGCCGGATGTTGAAGAGCCCTACACTACTTTTGTCGAAAATTCATTACATAAAGCCCGCCATTGCGCTGAATACACCGGTCTACCGGCATTGGCCGATGATACCGGTTTGTGTGTTGCGGCATTGTCTGGCGCACCGGGAGTATATTCGGCACGCTATGCCGGCAGCCCCAAATCCGACCAGGCCAATTTGGAAAAATTATTGCAAGCGCTAATGAATGAGCGGGCGCGGGCGGCATATTTTTACACCTCGCTGGTGTTTATCCGCAATGCCCAAGATCCACAGCCAATTATAGCCGAAGGATTTTTACAAGGTAGCATTGCGACTGCTGCGCAAGGTCATCACGGTCATGGCTATGATCCGATTTTTTATGTGCCGGAATATGCGGCAACCATTGCTCAACTAGAGCCGGAATTAAAAAATCGCATCAGCCACCGCGCGGTTGCCTTGGAACAAATGCTGGCTAAATTGAAAGCCGCCGGCTTAATTTAATATGTGATGTTACGCATGATAAAGATTTTCGCGCTAAGTTAATTGATTTCTCCTCATGGCACGCTGATTTTACACCCCCAATCAGCGCGCAAAATCGTCAAACTCAATAACTCAGTGCTAAATACCGATGTGTGCGTAACATCAATTAATATTTAATTAACTAGCGTTACGTATAATATCTTCAGAGCTTGGTTTGGGTTTAAGTGAATTGTGAAGATGATTAGAGTTTGCTTACGTAAAGAACGTCATTTTGTGAACTGTCTGAGCGTAGCGAGTTTTTCACAAAATAGTTCTACGTAACGACAAACACAAATCAAGCACTGAAATTAACAGAATGCGTAATGTTTTCTGATAACAACACAAGAAAGGTTAATATGTTACACGATCCATCTTTTGAACAATTGGTCGATAGCGTTCGTCCACAGATTAAAGAAACCGATGTTACCACCGTCGCGCAACGCTTGGCTAACGGCGAAAAATTGCTGCTGATTGACGTTCGTGAAGATCACGAGTGGCAGGCATCACGAATTCCTAACAGCATCCACCTCGGACGTGGCATAATTGAACGCGATATTGCCACTATCATCAGCGACAAAAATCAGGAAATTATTCTTTACTGCGGCGGTGGGTTTCGTTCGGCATTATCGGCGTATAATCTTAAGCAGATGGGCTATGGGAATGTTATCTCTATGGATGGTGGAATCCGTGGCTGGAAAGAAGCTAATTTACCATTAGATACCAGGGTCGTGGTTTAATGAGTTATCATGCACTGTTTGCAACGCTGGTAACATTTACCGCGTTTGTCAGTTACATCAATGACCGCTATGTAAAGTTACCCAAAACCATGGGTTTGACAATTATCAGTATTGTCATTGCAATTAGTGCGTATTTCACCAGTCATCTGTTTGAAGAAATAACTCATATCCATCCATTGCTAAATTTGGTAACTACCGTTGATTTTAAAACCGCGGTATTGGATGTGATGTTGGGTTATCTATTATTTGCCAGCGGCTTGCATGTTAATTCGATTGAATTAAAGAAAGAAATTACTCCGGTAGTCTATTTAGCCAGCTTGGGGGTGGTAATCTCAACTTTTATTACCGGTTACCTGCTATATTGGGTTGCGGGACTGCTAAAACTACCATTTTCCTTGGGCGAATGTTTAATTTTTGGGGCGATTATCTCACCGACCGATGCCATCGCGGTATTGGGAACGTTCAAAACCATTAAGAATCCACCACAACGATTAAAAACCTTGATTACCGGCGAAGGATTATTTAATGATGCCGGCGCAATTTTGATGCTGGTAATTTTGGTGCAGGTAGTTTATAGCGGTGTTCATGTTACAGCATTGGATGTAATTGAAAGTTTAGTAGTCGAAACTGGCGGCGGAATTTTATTTGGGGTAATCGTAGGCGTAATTGCCAGTCGCTTCCTCAAACATGCCAAATCACCTGAAGTTGCGACCTTAATGTCGGTGGCAGCATCCAGCTCCGGTTATGTTCTAGCAAATGATTTACACGTCTCAGGGGTAATTACCATGGTGGTTGCCGGATTAATCATCGGTGGCTATAATAAAAAATCTCATTTTCCGCCCGAAACCACACTGGTTTTGACTAATTTCTGGGAATTGATTGATGAGGTGCTTAATGCATTCTTATTTGTCTTGATCGGTTTGATGACTTTAAATTTACATATTGACAGCACGGCATTAATTCTCGGTGGCTTTGGAATCTTCATTGTTTTTATTGCGCGTTTATTAAGTATCTGGGCACCGGACTTTGTCCTCAGTTTATTGCTCTGGAAGAAAAAAAGTGCTTTCTCATGTAGCAAAAGCACCTTATTGGCGTGGGGAGGGATTCGCGGTGGTTTATCCATCGCGCTGGCGTTATCGGTTGAAGCATTTCCCGACCAGCTAGTAGCGGTGACGTATGTCGTGGTAATTGCCTCAATTCTGATACAAGGCGGCACTTTCAAATGGGCAATTGCTAAACTCGCCAAATAACTATGATCAATAGCATTCTAATCAATAATCAGCCGCTGGGCGAATTACCCAAAGATCTGTATATTCCCCCGGAAGCCTTGCAGGTATTTCTTGAAACTTTTGAAGGTCCGCTGGATTTGCTGCTATATTTGATTAGGAAGCAGAATCTGGATATTCTCGAAATCCCGATTGCCAAAATTACCGAACAATATATCAGTTATATTAATGCGATGCAGGTTTTGAATATTGAATTGGCTGGTGAATATCTATTGATGGCGGCAATGCTGTTGGAAATCAAATCCCGCCTGTTATTACCACGTAAAACCGATGAAAATCTGCCGGATGAGTCAGCCGATGACGACCCACGGCAGGAGTTAATTCAGCGACTACTGGAATATGAAAAAATCAAGCAAGCCGGTATTAACCTAAATGCACTGCCGCAGGCAATGCGCGATTATTTATGGGTTGATATTTTAATTGAAGAGAGCGCACCGGAATTGCCGCAAATCGTTCCGTTGGATCTGCAAAAAGCTTGGCATACTTTGTTATTAAGAAGCCTGCAAGCGCAAAACCAGCATCAGATTCAGAAGCAGGAATTGTCGGTGCGCGAACACATGACGCAAATTTTGCGGATCTTACGCGATAACGGCAGAAGCAATTTTTTCAGCCTGTTTGAACAGGAATGGGGTATTTCACACGTAGTAGTCAATTTTATCGCTATATTGGAATTGGGTAAAGAAGGAATGATTAATATTGACCAGTCCGCGACCAGTGAAATTTTTATTGAATTAAGCTAATTACATTATGAGTTTACAACATATAAAAAAGGTAATTGAAGCCTGCTTATTGACGGCAAATGAGATAATTGATCTCCGCCAGTTAACTGCAGTATTTGACGAGCAAATTCCGCCGGCGACCATTGAATTAATAATTACGGAAATTCAAAACGATTATGCCGATAAAGGAATTGAACTTATCAAGGTTGCCAGCGGCTACCGTTTTCGCTCCCGTCCGGAATTTCAAAATTATCTGAATAAGTTATACCAAACCCGTCCGGCGCGCTACTCACGAGCAGTAATGGAAACCTTGGCAATCATTGCCTACCGCCAGCCAGTTACCCGCGGCGAAATTGAAAATTTACGCGGAGTGGCGGTAAATAGTAATATAATTCAAACCTTATTGGAACGCGGCTGGATTGAAGTGGTTGGACACAAACAGTTGCCCGGCAAACCGGAATTATTGGCAACCACCGCCCGTTTTTTGGACGATTTGGGAATTAGTACGCTGGAAGAATTACCACCGTTGCCCAATATTGAAGAATCATTTATGAAAAATAATGGTGATGACTTTATCACCGAATACGACAAGCAAAAGGAGTTAAATAATGGCAACACTTGAGCCGCAAACTAAATCACAATTAGAAGAATTAGTGACCTTCCCCTGCCAATTTTGCATCAAAGTCATGGGTATTAATAGTCCGGAACTAATCGCCGAAGTTGCCGCAATTGTCAGCCGCCATAGCGAAGGCTTTGAACCGGAACGCGATATCACCACAAAACCCAGCAGCAAAGGTAATTATCTGGCAGTAAATGCAACATTAAATGCGACCTCCAAAGCGCAATTAGATAGTATTTATCTGGCGCTAAATAATCACCCGTTAGTAAAGATTACCCTGTAATTATGAATGCCCCATTGGTTAAAAATCTCGGTAAAGTCGATTATTTAAGCTGCTGGCAGGCGATGAAAGATTTTACCGAAACCCGCACAACAGATACGCCGGATGAATTATGGATTGTTGAACACGATCCGGTTTTCACTCTCGGACTGGCGGGCAAAGAAGAACATATTCTAATAAAAAATCATGCGATTCCCATTATCCGCACTGATCGTGGCGGACAGGTAACCTATCATGGACCGCGCCAAATTGTTATTTATTTGCTAATTGACATCAAGCGTCGCAATCTGGGGATTCGCGAACTAGTTACCCGCATTGAAAATGGCATTATTGCGTACTTGGCAGAGTATGGAATTACGGCGTATGGCGATCGCGAGGCGCCGGGAGTTTATATTGCCGGCAAAAAAATTGCTTCATTGGGTTTAAAAATCCGCAAAGGCTGCAGCTATCACGGATTGGCGTTTAATTTCGACATTGACAAGACCCCGTTTAGCTATATTAATCCTTGTGGTTATGCCGGTTTGCAGATCGTTAATTTAAGTGAGCTGGCAACCGCGATCAATAGTATGTCCACAGAATCACAGCGGCTCGCCCAATATGTATCAAACAGCATCTGCCAATAAATAAAAAATAACCAACATTGAATATTTCAGGTTGGTTATTTGCGTCACCTTGCTTTATTCACATTAATTGGTCGAGATATTCAACACTACCATTTAAGCGCATGAGAAAAAAGATCTGGCTTAAACTATAGCCAGTGACTGAGGATCATTTACAAAACAATCCTCAATAAATTTACTAAATATTCTTACCCGGATATCTTTTTCATGTGGATGATGAATTAAATAAAACTTCATGGTATGCAAATGATAATCCGGCAAAACCCTAATCACATCGCTTGATTCAGCAAGCTGCATATAATCAAAAATTGCCACTATGACCTTATCAGTTTTTAATAATTTTTGCGAATGTAACGCATTGTTATGCGCGATTCGGCGCGGCATCGGAATTATTGAGACTTTCCCGTTTTCATTGTGAGTTAGTGACATAAATTTAGGAATTGTAAAATCATCTTGCATAAACCCAGTTACTAAGTGGTTGGATAAATCTTCCGGGGTAGTCGGAATCCCATGTATTTCAGCATATTTTTGGGTGCAACAAAAGACAACATTGGCACTAAAAATATTCTTGATTCGCTGTGCCTGCTGCTTGGGTATATGAGAAACCACACCCAAATCAAAACCATGTTTGACTAAATCAATTTCAATATTTTGATAGCTGATTTCCAAATTAATTTTTGGCCATTTCTCGGAAAACTCAATAAGTTTTGGCGTTATCCAATCCAGCCCAACTACCGTTGGCAACACGACTCTAATCGTGCCCTGTGGATCATGTTTTTGTAAAATAATCGATTTCATAAGATTATCAATACTGGTTGAAGAACTCCTTAATCCATCATATAATTGCTGACCTATGGTCGTCACTCCAAAATTATTGCTGTCACGATAAATCAATTTCACCGCCAATGAATCTTCCAAATTTTGAATCCGTCTGCTAATCGTTGAATGACTAATATTTAATAACTTTCCAGTTTGAGAAAAACTGCCAATTTCAACAACCTTGGTAAACAAGAATAAATCATCATAAGAATACATACACCAATACCTGTCCTAATTATTAGAGCTGTGCATTATAGCACAGCGCGGCGTGCAACTTCTTCCATTTACAGGGAGGTGCAAATAGCTGATAATACTGCCATCACAGCAAAAAATGTTTAACTTTAGAAATTAGCAAAGGATCAAAAAGATGAAAAAAATAATATTTTCCCTACTCTCTGCCGCAACGATTTATCAACAAGCAAATGCCTGTACCGCTGTTTCAGTAAGTGTTTACAATTCAAGTAAAACGCAGGTTTTAAATACAATCGGTTCACGAAATATGGATTTCGAAAATGGTGTAGCTTACGTACCATTAAGCTTTGGTGCAGTTGGCGTACATAATATTAGCGATGTAAATATGATCGGTAGCTTAACTAAGCCATTAAGCGATGATGCCGTGGCACAATGGGACAATAAATATCAATATTTGGGAATGACTTTGTCATTAACTGGAAATTTAACTGACGGCATTAATAATCAGGGGCTTTACGTTGGTGCACTATATCTGCCAAATGAAACTCAATATCCGGAATATAACCCGCAGAATCCCGGCAAAGCATTAGCTGTATATGATTTACCAAATTACATTTTAGGAAATTTTGCATCAGTCTCTGATGCCGTAATTGCTCTGCAAGGAGTGCAAGGAGTGCAAAATCCTGCCGTTCAAGTAGTCAAAAGTGCACTAATGGATCATTTTAGCTATCCGTTACATTTTATGATTCAAGATAAAGGCGGCGATCGCGCGATCATTGAATTTATTAACGGACAGCTAAAAATATATCATGGAACAACATACGATGCGTTAACTAATTCTCCAGATTTCCAATGGCAAATTAATAATTACTTAACAATTTCTCAAAATTTTGTGCAACATAATACCGATTACAGCCCTGCAGATGGCATGTATGAAAATGGAAGTGGTTATTTAGGATTACCAGGTGATTCAACTCCGGTTAGTCGTTTTGACCGTGCATATGCCTTACTTGATGCAGCTCCCGATACGTATTCAGATAACCAAGCTTATTATGTAGCCAAAACCGTAATTAATTCTGACACCGTCGGTCTTGGTATAAACCCTGGTCAAACTTTATGGACTAGTACATTTAATCTTGGTTCCGGCGATTATTTTGTAAGCTTTTATTTTAATGTTGCCGCTGGTGGTCGTTTAATGCTAACAAATCAAACCCCGGGGGGTGATTCAACCACTTTCCAGCATCTAAACGTACAAACCATGACCAGTGCCGATGCAAAAAAACATTTGATGATTATGTCAAAATTAGTACGAAACATCAAATATGTAGTAGGTGTTGCACCGCTAAAACCGACTAGTGCAACTGCAAAATATACCTTCTCGTTTCCAAAATATGCTGGAGATACCTCCGCAAGCATTGGTGATAACGTACCCGGAGTTGCAACATTGAATTCGACAAACCAAGCAGTTTCTCAGGATGCCGCATCCAACAATAAATTGTGGAATCAAATTTCTGGTACATTAGGCTCAATCTTCTAATACCCGCTAGTTTGATAATTATACCCCTTAGCTTACTAGGGGGTATTTTCAGTTACAAATAAGCTTAAATTTTCTCATCATATATAGCTACCGCAGACAAATACTCACCGGTGACGACACCCTAAAATAATTTACGATCCGAGATAGTCAGTCGCAAAATGCAATCCGGAATTTTCTCTTAAACCCATCATAAATGAGAGCTATCTCGCAAATTAATGGGCGCTTAGTTTCAGACCAATTATGCCGGCAATAATCAAAACCATTGATAACATTCGTGCAAACGTGGATGGGTCTTTAAAAAATAAAATCCCAACAATAAACGCTCCGGCAGCGCCAACACCTGTCCATACCGCATAGGCCGTACCCATCGGTATAGTTTTCTGGGCAATAAACAGTAAAAAGCCACTTAAAGTCATTGAAATGATCGAAAAAATAATCCATAAAATTTTGTTATCGCCACTACTAGCTAGTTTGAAGCCCAATGGCCAACCAACTTCACAAAGCCCTGCCAACAATAAATAAATCCATGCCATAATATTGCTCCTTTCTGAGAGAAATTAATCAGCGCTCACCCGCTGCCGCCACCTGCATATCGGAGATTGGTTGGGTAGCACTTTGGTAAACTCGAAGCCCAAAATCCGGTAGGGTCTGTAAAACATGTTCAATAATTTGCGACTGAGTATCTTCAAATTCATTCAAAAATACTTCTTTGCTATAAGCATAAATCTGTAATGGAATCCCATAAGCCCCACCAGCCAGATAACGCGCTAAATTCGGATAGTCATTATCGTGATTTAATAGTGGATTATTTTGTAAGTAATGATTCAAATAACGCCGATACAACGCAAGATTCAGAATCCCGCGGCGAATTTCACCATCCTGTAACGCTTTTGCCACATAGGGATAAGTTTGTGCCAAATTAGTCAGCAGCTCCAAATTACACTTTTGCAGTGAATTACTGTCAATATTGATCGCCCGAAAAATCCGCCGCGCTTTACTGTTCACCATCGCCTGCCAGTTATGAATTGCATCGGCAGTCAAGGCAAAAGTCGGAATACTGGTCACCGTATTATCCCAATTGCGAATTTTTATTGAACTAATCGAGATATAAACGACTTCGCCATCAACATTGTATTTGGGAATTACTACCCAATCCCCGCGCTTGACAATTTGATTGGCGGTTGCCTGAATACTGGATACCAAACCTAAGAATGTATCTTTAAAGATCAACAACATAAACGCCGATACTGCACCGATTCCGGTGAGGGTTGCCAGTGGCGACTTATTCAGCACAAATGAGACATAAATAATTAATGCCGCACACCACAAACCAAACTGCAACATCTTGATATAACCATAAATTGAGTACTCATGCTGATGATCGAACTGGCGTTCATAAAAAATATTTATAACACTAAGCAGCCGCCCTAACAGGGTTGTTACTGCCAAAAAATATAATAAATACGCCCCATTTACCAACAGCTTGACATAACCATCAACTAAATAACCGGAAGATTTGGAATCAACCAGCGCGCTACCAACATCCATAATCACGGCAAAGATGAAGATAGAAATAATATTAATCAAGCGCGCATCGACAACTGCATTTAAAAAAAGATACTTTGATCGTGACAACAGGCGGTTAACCCAGCGTATAATAAACACGTGTACCAATTTATGAAGAATAAACCCAGCCAGTAAAATACCGATAGTTATAATCGCTAGCCCTGCCAAGGTTTGCAGGCTATGATCAGTAATGCCAACTAAAATGGTTTCTTTCAACAAGTTTGGAATATTTATATTATTCATTGAGTTTATTACCAAATATTATTTGAGAAACCGCATTATAACAAAACAATTTGTCGCCATTATGACAATTTATTTTTACCAGCCAATAATGCACTTATGACTATGATTTTTTAATCGTTAAACATATTTGTGGTAATTTGGCAAACCAATTTATAATTCCGAAATCAGTTTGCCTTGAGTTTAGCCGGAGGAATTTAACTACCTCTATTGCATTACTTGCTTAACAGTTTAACCAGCTGCGGATATACTTCCAGCCAACCATTATCATATGCATCGACCACTTGCGTCGGATAAGAAGCAAATTTGACAATTACTATATCATTGACTGGATCAATATATAGATGCTGACCATAAACCCCCATTGCCATTACCGCATGATACTGATTGT
The DNA here is from genome assembly GCA_964488065.1 of uncultured Neisseria sp. Taxonomy (GTDB): domain Bacteria; phylum Pseudomonadota; class Gammaproteobacteria; order Burkholderiales; family UBA11063; genus Aquella. Next base: position 25,091 of record CAZATM010000018.1, on the reverse strand, counting down.
CAGTTTGATACCAGTATGAATGATAGGAATTAATATATGGTCGCATTGAGGAATAATCACCATTAATCCAGGTAGTTTTATCACCGCCAGCAAAGACGCTGCGAACCACAGGTATCGGTAGCACCTGAACACCATTAAATTGTCCATTATTAGCCAACATCTGTCCAAATCTTGCCACATCACGCAGGGTCAGATTGAGACCTCCGGTACTAACCATTTTTGATTTGGAATCAACTATCGTATACGCTTCACCAGAGGTTCCCAATTTTGACCAAATTTGCTCACTTAATACCACCTCTAACGGTTGCTTACTCACCCGCGAAATTAGCCAGCCGGCAACTTCGGCAGTCGGCGATGAATAGCGGAATTTTCCACCGTTAGCCCCGACACTTTTTGCGGTTGGCAAAACATCATAACTACTGACAATCTCACCACTAGGTAAAAAGCCACTAGCTTTGGCAAATTTATTCAGGTAGCTCCCGGATTCATGTAGTCCCTGATAATAACCGTCACTAACAACCCCTACATCCATATCGAGAATCTGGCGAACAGTAGCGCTTCCAAACGGCGAATTTTTCAGCTCCGGAATATAATATTCAACTTTTTTCTGCGGATCAAGCTTACCCTGATAAATCATCAGCTCACCCAGCGTTCCGACAAAAGATTTGGTCATTGATGCCAACCAGTGCGCGGTTGCCGGCGTCATTCCATCATCATACCACTCGGTGACTATCTTACCATTATGCATCACCAGCAAACCATCAGTATATGACTGTCTGGCAAATGTCTGTAAAGTTTGTGATTTATTATCAATCATAAATTTATGTGTCAACAAATCTTGTGGTTTTGCTGTCAATTGACTCACTGCCAAATTACCCCGTTCAATCGGTGCGGTAAAATTTAAATAGCGCATATGCTGCAAACCCCAGCGGTTAAATGGTGGCTGGGTATAATTGGCTTTGGTAACCAGCTTGCTTTCTGCGGGTGGAAATCCTTGCATTAGCCCCAATTGAGTCCAGGTTTGCGGGATATTATCCGGTACATTATCCAGAGCATAAATATTAGCAGAACCAACGCTCAACAGCACTACCAACGCGGTTGTATTAATAACTTTCATGATGACTCCCATTAAAATTTTTTAGATGATTTTTAATACCAAAATTCAAAACACTCATAACCAACAATCTCCATTCTAACACATTACTCTAATTCCACAAATTTAAACTATCTCATCGACACTCAATCAATGACACTATCATCAAAGCCCATCAGCCAGGTCGCGATAAAACCACCGGCATAAGAAATCAAAATTCCAGCTAAATACAATAACATCCCATTGGAAATCAAGAGGGTTAACGGCAAGCCGGAAATTCCGATTCCAGTTGCTCCCAGTTTAAAGGTCGCAACAAAAGCACCGCCCAAACTGCCACCAATACAAGCCGCAATAAAGGGTCTAAATAACGGCAACGTTACCCCATAAATTAACGGTTCGCCAATCCCTAAAAAGCCGACCACGATCCCGGATTTGATAATATGAATTAATTTTTGGTTTTTGGTTTTGCACCATACCGCCAAGGTCGCACCGACTTGTCCGGCACCAGCCATCGCCAAAATCGGCAGCAAGACGGTGACACCAGTCGAAGCGATTAATTCCATATGAATCGGAATCAGCCCCTGATGAAGACCGGTCATTACCAACGGTAAAAATGCCGCACTTAAAATCAAACCAACTAATGGACCACCATGTGCCAGAGCTAATTTAGCACCGTTGGCAATCGCATCGGAAATAACCCCGCCTAGCGGCTGCAGAACAAACAACGCTAAAAATCCGGAAATTATCAACACCAATAACGGAGTAATAAAGAGATCCAGCGCCATCGGAATAATCTTCCGCAGCCGTTGTTCCAACCACGAGGCAAAAATCGCAACAAATAATACCGCGATAATTCCACCGCGACCAGGCGTTGCAGCTTCGCCCAGAATGGTAATCTTGCCCAAATCCGGCATGGTCAATACCGCCGCCAGAGCGCCGCCTAAAATCGGGGTTCCGCCAAACTCTTTCGCCGCATTAAACCCGGTAAATAATGCCAAACCAAAGGTAATGCTCATGCCGATTAATTTTAGAATCGCTCCAATGGTCGTTTTATCAAAAGTAACTCCACCAAAAACTTCCGGTGCAACCGTTTTACTGAGAATATTAACCAGCCCCAATACCAGACCGCAGCCGATAAATGCCGGAATCATCGGCACAAAAATATTCGCGAGTTTCTTTAAAAACAATTTAAACGGCGTGGCATTTTTCTGTTTCAAACGCGCCTTGATGTCACTGTCCGCAGATGCCTGCTCGCCGCTATCTGACGTTGCGGGAACTAATTTAACAAATTGATCATAGACCTGATTCACTTTGCCCGGACCAATGATAATCTGTAATTGGTCATCGGCTTCAACCAGGCCCAAAACTCCATCAATGGCTTTGATTTTACTTTGATTAACCATCGCAGCATCTAACAAGGTTACCCGTAGTCTGGTCATACAAGTGGCAATCGCGGTAATATTTCCCGCTTTTAATTCAACATATAAATCAGCAGCAATTTTTACCGGATCAAACTTACCGGCAGGCGCAGCACACATACTTTCTTTCTTTCAAAAATATAAATAATTTAACAATTCTCTCAAGCACAAATCAAGCGCTAAAATAAACCTAGTACGTAACGTTAATTAACCACCAACCTTCTGCCGGCGAATAATCTTAGTTATCATCGCAATCAGTAATACCACGGTTCCAGAAATCGCAGTACTTAACGCAATCCCGGCAAAAAGCTCATGATAAATACCAGCGGCCAAATGTAGCGGCGTATCTTTCTCAATACTGGCGTGCGTTGCCATTAAACCCGCCAGATAATTGGCAAAAGCGGTTGCCAAGAACCAACCACCAAACATCATCCCGACAATTTTCGGTGGCGATACCCGCGAAATTTCGGATAATCCAACCGGAGATAGGCAAATTTCACCCATGGTATTTAAGAAATACCCAATCACAATGATCAAAATTGAAACTTTGACACCACCCATGGCGGATTCAGCACCTAAGGCAAAGACCATAAAGCCCGCGCTGATTAATAGTAATGCTAGACCAAATTTGCTTAATGCGCCTAGTGGCGGTAATTTACTCCACAACCATGCCACTAGTGGAGCAAATAAAATAATAAACAGCGGATTGAGGGATTTAAAATTTCCAGTTGGAATAACTATTCCCAAAGCCTCGCGGTCAACCATTCGTTCAATAAATAGAAATAGCGATGAACCGGCCTGTTCAAAGCTTGCCCAGAACATCATGCTAATAAATGACAGAAACAATACATATAAAATCGCCTTGCGTTCCGCGGCTGGCGATAATAACGCTTTGCCAATGAAATAAACCAACACCACTATCCCAAAAACCGCCAAAATGGTTTTGGTGGCACTGACATTAGCCAATAACCAGACAAAAAGAATTATTGAGACCAGTGATCCGGCAATTACGTATTTAGCCGCCCCTTGCAGCGTTTGTGCCCGAATTGGAAATACCGCTTTTTTCTCGGCACGGGAAAAAGTAATCATCCCACAAGCCATTCCGATTGCCGCCAGAGAAAATCCGTAATGCCAGCCGAGATAGGAGCCAACCGCGGCAACAATCAACGAAGCCAAAAACGAACCAAGATTGACACCCATATAATAAAGCGTGAACCCACTATCGCGACGATTGTCGCCCTCGGGATATAAAATTCCGACCATGGCGCTGATATTGGATTTGAAAAAACCAGTTCCAACAATAATAAAGGCTAGTCCGGTATATAGCGCCACCGGTGCTGAACTGGGCAGTGCCAACACTATATGTCCGGCCATAATAACCCAGCCACCGATTTTCACCGCGTTGACATAGCCTAAATATTTATCCGCCAAATAACCGCCCATCACTGTTGTCATATAGACAAAGGCAGTAAAAGCTCCATAAACCAGATAGGCTTTTTTATCACCCAGCAATAATTCCTGAGTCATAAATAACACCAATAACACGCGCATACCGTAATAAGAAAAGCGCTCCCACATTTCGGCAAAAAACAAATAATACAATCCCTTAGGATGATTTAAAGCTAGTTGCATGATTATTTTATTTCCATAACAATTGAATTAGTGTTTGTCGCATAACGTTCACTCTCTTTAACGACCCGCGCCACTTTAAAGGCTATCGCCGCGCCAATCAAAGTAGTAACCAGGCAGCCAACAAATAGCCAACCGTATAACTGCTGATAGGCCAAAAATGAATTAATTTTGTTTTGTCCGGTCAATGCTACGACTCCGCCGAGATTCTCTCCATGAGCCACCAGCGATGAGAGCCAGGCACCCAATTTAATTCCTAAAGCCGAAGACAGAAACCAAAGACCGATTGCAAAACCACGCATCCGCTCTGGGACTAATGCCGATAATGCCGCCGCTCCCAAAGCCGAAACCAGTAATTCTCCGCCAGAGAATAAAATGGTTATTGAAAAAACCAGCCAATAAATGCTAATTTTCTCCGATGGATCTACCGAGAAAGTAGCCAACCATAAAGTTGCAACCATCACGGTTGACATCAGCAATCCAATTACGAATTTATGCTGCACGGTCAATTTTTGTCCGATTTTGCTATTGTAAAATACTGCCATCAACGGAGCCAAGATAATAATTCCGGCGCTATTTAAAGTTCCTGAAACCGATTGACTGTCCATTTCATAACCAAACAGCGTGGTATTACTGTGATGTAGGGTAAACAATAGAGCGCTGGAGTCCATTTGTTCATACATGACAAAGAATACTACGCCAAGAAAAATCATCGGCAACACACTTAATGCCCGATGGCGTAAATGAATTTCTTCAATTTTATTAGCTTGATAAACAAAATATAAAACCAGTAATCCGGCGCAAACTAACAGCAATACAAACGATAAGGTTGGATTAGTAAAAACAAAAGTTAAAAAAGCAAACAGAACTAGAAAAATGCCAACAAATTTCTTTAAATTTCCAGCGGGTAATTTGGCAACCCCAAGATGATTATCAAATTCACCATAAATTTTACGATTAATGAAAATAATAATTCCACCAGCAATCATTGAAATACCAACTAAGCCATAGGCTACAAAATAACCAAAGAATTTGATTAGTACGGGTGCAAAAGTTGCCGCAATTAATGAGCCGATATTCACAAACTGATAATAAAGAGTTACCGCGCTATCGCGTTGGGACGGATCTTTATAAATGCTCACCAGTAAGCTTAGTGGCTGGGGCTTGAATAAAAAGCCACCGATAGTTACAAATGCCATGCCAATGATAACCATTGATAAATTGCCGGCAAATGAACCGACTAGGCAATATCCGATTGCCAATGAAGCGATGGCGATAAACAAAGTTCGTCGCACGCCGAGGAGCCGATCGGCAATCAGTCCACCGACTGCATTTCCGGCATACAACATTGCACCGACCGCACCTTTTAACAACATCGATTCCTTTTCTGAAAACCCCAAGGTATTGATGAAGTAATATGCCACGGTAAAATAGAAAGAGTACCACGCTAGGCGTTCAATGACTTCCAGCCCGCCGACAAAAATAAAACGTTTATTGGTTAAAATTTCTCGCATTTTTATTGCTCCTATTGGTACCAGAATTAAGTTGATTGTTGAAATTCATCACTGACAACATTATAGCTAAACTTACCTGACAAAAAAACCAACCTTTTTGGTTGGTATCGTGACATAAGTGACCATTCAAGTAAGAAAAGTACTCTATTCTTCTCTGGTAAATAATAGTCGTTTGTTACTGACAATCAGTTTTCCAAACGTCCTAATCGTTCAATCATCTGAAACATGATTGCCGCCCAACCCAAGCTATATTCATCAATAATATCTGCCGGTTGCGATGCAAATTTAACCACTACAATATTCTTTAGCGGATTTATATACAAACTTTGTCCAAATACTCCCATCCCCATAATCGCATTATCTCCACCAGCCAACTGATACCAATATGACTTATAAGAACGGATTATGCCATTACCTGCAAAAGAACCATTTTCCCAAGCCTTAACATTACCGTGTTGGAAAATACTTTGAATTACCTCTGACGGAATTATTTGTTGACCATTTAAGACCCCGTAATTGGCAATTAATTGTCCGATACGAGCTAAATCCCGAGCCGACATATTCAACCCAGCGCTGGAGAGCATCTTAGAACGTTGGTCAACTACCGCATAAACTGGAGCCGTAGTTCCTATTTTATCCAATATTTCCTGCTGTAATAATTGTTCAACACCTTTGCCACTCACCCGCGATAACAACCAACCCGCGACTTCGGTTGTCAATGATGAATAATGAAAATTGCCATCATTATTACCGGCAGCTTTAATTGTCGGTAAAAACTCATACATTCCCATTGTTGAGGCGCTAGGGCTCCACCCCATAACCCGCCACATATCCAAGGTTTCCTGATCCGGTTTCAGAGCCGTTTCACCAACGCCGACATTTACCTGCATATCCAGCAGTTGCCGTACCGTTACACTGCCAAACGGCGATGATTTTAATTCCGGTAAATAGGTTTGGACTTTACGGGCGGGGTTTAGTTCGCCACGATAAATCATTAACTCGGCCAATAAACCAGTCATCGACTTAGTAATTGAAGCTAGATAATGTTGACTAAGTGGTGTCATACCATTGCCATACCACTCATCAACAATTTTACCGTTATGTAAAACCACCAAGGCATCGGTTGAAGTTTGATTTGCATAATCATTCAATCTGATTGGCTTTCCTGCAATAATAAATGGTTGAGCAAGTATGTCTTGCTCTATAGACCGTGGTAATAATGCCGAATTATTATTCCCACCGGTAAGAACCGTTACTGGAAATAACCGGCTAATATTCTGCAAAGTCCAGCGGATATATGGATACTGCCCCATGTTTGCCTTGGTTACTTGAAAGCTCTCTTGCGGAGGAAAACCATCCATCAAATGTGCTTGTTGAATGGTTACTGCCGCAATATTTGGCGTTGGATGATTAACGGCACCGGCAATGCTGATTATCGCAGATAGTGCCAGTAAAACAGATAGTTGAAATTTACAAACAGATTTCATTATTATTGCCCAAATTTAAAAATTATTGGATTATAATTAATTTTGATAGTTCTAGCAACCAACAATTTTGGTTGGTACAGCTAAGCAAAATTTAGCGAATTTATCCATTTTGCCCACCTCATGAATATCCCAATAATACTAACAGTGTCGAATGATTGCCACGAAAAAAGTCTGTAATGTAATTACAGACTTTTTTGCAACTCCTGATTCTGGAGCAAAAATAAGGAGTTGCTAAATTTTAAAACCAGCTATGGCTTAATTGAAACTAACTTTTATTGCTTCACCAGCATTATAACTATTATGATAGCCATGAACTTGCAGTGTTTTTTGACGATCAGTCAGGTTGGTAAACACCACCGGCGTAATCAACGATGGAACTTGCGCCCCAACACCTTCAAAATCAAAGCTGATTAATGGCGTTCCTGGCTTAACTTTATCGTTAACCGCAACTAACGCCTCAAAACCTTGACCACTAAGATTCACGGTATCCATACCGATGTGCATTAAAATTTCAATCCCGTCATCGGTCGTAACCACACAGGCATGTTTGGTTTTAAAAAACATCGTTACGGTACCGGCAACCGGTGATACCAGAATATTTGAAGTCGGAACAATTGCAAACCCTTCGCCCATGACTTTGGTTGAAAATACCTGATCCGGTACCGATTCCAATTTAACCAATTCACCCGCCAACGGCATGACCAGTTCTTGTTGCTCACCAGTTTCTTTACTCGCAGGAGCACTTTCCGGCGGAGTTAGCGGTTGCTGATGAACTACTGCTGCGGGGGTTTCAGGGATAGCAATTTTAACTTTACCGTCACGAATTTCCTGCATTTTTGTGCGAATAATTTCGGCACGGGTTCCGTAAATGGCCTGTAAATTATTGCCAACTTCCATCACACCGGCCGCGCCCAATTGTTTTAACATTCCTTTATTAACTTTAGTTTTATCAATGACTTCAATCCGCAACCGGGTAATACAAGCGCTTAATGTCTTGATGTTATCAAAGCCACCAAAAGCTGCAACAACCTGTGCCGCATGATGATAACCATCTTTATCGTCCGCATGCTCGGCTAATGCTTCCGGATCTTCTTTCTCGCGACCCGGCGTTGCCAAATCAAACTTGCGAATAATATAGCGGAAGCCAAAATAATATAACGGCATAAAGAACACTGCACCAACCACGATTACCCACCACCATGGAGTGCGATTCGGCAATAAGCCAAATAAGGTAAAGTCAATGATACCACCAGAGAAGGTCATACCGATATGTACACCCAAGAGGTGCATCACCATAAATGAGATACCGGCAAAAATCGCGTGAATACCAAATAATACCGGCGCGACAAACAAGAACGCAAATTCAATCGGCTCGGTAATCCCGGTTAAAAACGAGGTCAAGCCAGCCGAAAACATTAAGGCACCAACCATTTTACGTTTTTCCGGAGCGGATTCTTTATACATTGCATACGCAGCAGCCGGTAAACCAAACATCATGAATGGGAATTTACCGGTCATAAAAGTTCCGGCGGTAAACGGTACACCGTCTTTCAGTTGAGCGAAGAAAATTGCCTGATCGCCGTGCACCAACTGACCAGATTTAGAGACATACTCACCAAATTGGTACCAGAACGGATTATAGAAGATATGATGTAAGCCAAATGGAATCAACGAACGCTCAATCACCCCGAAGATAAATGCCAACAAGGTTAAATTGGCATTAATCATGGATTCGGAGAACCAGTGTAAGAAATTACCGACCGGCGGCCACACAATGCATAACACCAATCCGGTAACAATTGCAATTACTGCGGTCATGATCGGCACAAAGCGTTTACCGGCAAAAAATGCCAAATACGGCGGCAATTCAATATCATAATATTTTTTATAGACTTTAGCACCGATAATACCCATCAAGATACCACCAAATACCCCCATTTGCAAGGTTGGAATACCGAGTACCAATGCCATTTGCGGATTGGGATGTTGCAATAATTCCAGGGCAGCCGGAACATTGCTCGCCAAGCCCACCACCACATTCATGATTAAAAACCCCACCAAAGCAGCCAAGGCAGCAACGCCTTCACCACCGGATAAGCCAACCGCTACCCCAACACAGAATAATACCGGTAAATTGGCAAAGACAATCCCACCAGCAGCTTCCATGTAGTGCGCCAGAGTTTGGAACCACCCAGCACCTAAAAACGGTAAATATCCCAATAATGCCGGATTTTGAAAGGCATTACCCAATGCTAGCAAGATCCCGGCAGCCGGCAATAATGCTACCGGGAGCATTAATGATTGTCCGACCTGTTGCAAGATCGCAAAAAACTTTCTCATTTTAAGTCTTTCTTAATGATTAATTTTAAAACCGCGAGTCATCACGATGATAAAACCTAATTCATATCATTAAGTTAAACAACATCATCAATAACCACAGTCACCAAAGTGGTACTATTATATAGCATGGTTAACAAAAATAAAACCAACCATTTCGGTTGGTAGTTTGCGATTATTGTAACACTGATTTGCAAAAAATACTCGCCACCACTGCCAATTAAAACCCCAAACAGATTTAGCTGCTTGGGTGTGTATTTAAATTCACGCGGTTTATTTAACATCCCACAGTGGATCTGGAGTGCTTACCTCGAATTTAGTACTGATGTCACCGCTATACGGAATGATTTTTGCCGGTTGCTGTTGCCCGCGATTGACTAGCACGGGAAGCTTTTTAATCGGTGCGCCGGGTTTTAAATTCAATTCAGAAAAATCAACGTAATAAGGTGCCAATAATTTAGGAATGTCAATATAGAACCGTTGATATTTCAAATCGGCAACCGCCGTCCAACCAGTTATATCATAAACTCCCGGTAAATTTGCTTCTTCCAGCGGCACCGGCGGACGTAACGCTCGGATTAGATTAAATGTCCACATCCGGGCACTGTCAATATCCGATTCTTTTGGAGCAATATCCAGATAATAACCAAAACGCGCTATGCGGTCTTCCGAATTATAACTCCCCGGTAATGAGATAGGACCGGTTTTATTGCCAGCATTAATTCCACGGTAATAATCCAGCACTTTAAACATATCACCATAGGTGGTAGTTGGACTCATCCCCTCATTGGCTAATACATTATATTGCTTGCCGTGAAATACCAACATTTTACCGTCTTTCCATTGAAAAACTGCATTATCACCGCTGGCATCGGTTATCCCGGACATCAAATCATAACCATGACCATTTCCCAGTGTCAGTGGTATTCCTACCACATTAATTTTTTGCATGCCCTTAACCGCTTCATCTACGGTAGCAAAATTATCTAATAAATATTGGTTAACAAACCCTAGACCAACGTCTTTGCGGTTAGATTGCGGCTTACCGTAAACCGCAAAGGCATCATAATGAGCAGTTACCGACAAACCTTTTTCATTTAACCCGTCATGGGTTAATCCATTGGAGGTAATTACGACACTACCATACTTTGACGTCCAATGCAAATCATTTGGTCCTTTAAATGGATTTTCGGCACTCCGTCCGGCTAATCCCGAGCGATTTAACCCCGCTGGCAACACCCATAAATTAGTATCAAAACCACGATCCCAATCCATATTATTACCAGTTAAAACATTACCATTGGCTCCAATATACGTTATCTTGGTACACGCTTCAGCAATTGGAGATAATGTGGTTGCAATCAAAGTCGCAACGATAAGTAGTTTGTTGACTTTTTTCATTATATTTGTATCCTGTATTTCTTAGATGGAGAGAAACTGTTAATGCAAAAACCATTAGGTGTTTTAAATTGGCACTTCGGCAGCGGTGCCATTGTCATCATCAAAAAACTCCGGTTCTTCCCACACCGTACCGGATTCATTATTATATTTGCCCGGTGGAGCTTTTTCAATTACCCCCGGCTTTTCCAGATTATTATCATTGCTGTTAATGAATGCGCATCCGCCAAGAAAGCAGGCACAAACAAACAATATTGCATACTGCGAATAGTTCATATAACCTCCCCGTCATTAAGACAATCTTATTCAGATATACTTTTGGCAGTATAACATAATTAAACCGGCAATAAATAATTTACTGCCGGCATCCATCTTTAAGCTTCAGATTTAGAATGGTACCCGGAAACTAGCTTCGACTTCAAATCCGCTTTGGTAATTTCCGGTGTAATAAGTACTACCAACCCAGTTGGCGCTCAGCGACAATGAAGTCTTGTTACTAAACACATGGGTGTATGAATTAGTTAACAGTTGTTTGCTAATTGTCCCGGCAAGAAATTTTGAACCATTACCGCCGGCAACATAGAATGGAGCCCCATTCACTTCACCAGCTTGAGCAAAATCCTGGATAATTGAAACTTCATAAGTATTATGTTCGTTAAATTGGAAACCCTGACCAATCAACCACCGCGCATCATAACCACCATCGGTACGATAACGTAACCGTTGTGCCGCAAACTGATAAAATGCTTTGCTGTATTGAGTGTCATAACGGGTAAAGTTCTCAAACCGAAGTACCGGACTAAATTGAAAACCTGGCGCTCCATAGGCACCGGATAGCGCATCAATACGGATAATGTTTGCTAAACCATAACTAGTTCCATAACCAGCCTGTATCCGGGCTTCAGTACTCGCGGTTGAAGGGAAATATCCGCCATTATTTGGTTCACTGGCATCATTTTGCTGTACGGCAAAGCTGCCTTTTTGCTTGATATAACCACCAATTACCCAGCTGTCACCAACTTTTTTGTCAAAGCCCAAAGTGAAATAAGCGCCATTATCAGTAAAAGGGACTGTTCCACCATTGGCTGCTCCCTGAATACCACCTTGTTGATCAAAGTCAACACCAATAATCACATATGGCGAAATCGGCACTTCGGCACCAGTACCACCAGTTGGCGAAGAGCTATTAACAAACGCTGGTTGTTCGTAAATTGACGACTCTGGTTTATTTTTATATTTTCCAGATGGTGCTGTTTCAGCAATAATCCCGACCTCTTCGCGTTCAGTAGTTGAACTTTCTTCATTTGGTGTTGCAACAGCGAAACTGGCACTAGAAGCAGCGATGATTGTTAATATTAATTTTTTCATTTTCAAGTTCCTCTTATTGTGTTATTAGTGTGGTGGTGGTTTAGTTTTTTCTTACCACTAAACCCTTGTTCCTGACGATATTATAAATCGCGGGTAAAAATATAAAAACCAACAATTTTGGTTGGTATGATTCTAATTTTACCAACCAAAACTGTTGGTTGTCGTCCTATCTATAATTACCGTATAATCCCGTCTAAGCAATTAGACTAAGCCGATTAATACAAGTTTGGTTAAAAGCTTTTCATGATAATCTTCTTCCACACGCAGCCCGGAATTTATTCCGGGTTTCTTTTTACCCCTCTGAAAAACTCACAAAAAAAGACACCGCGTAACGGTGTCTAAAGAATAAGGGGAAACGATGAAAACAATTGGGTTTCAAGCAATTGCAGGACTTATTCTACCGGAAACATCGCTCATTTACCACCAACCGTTTTGGTTGGTATTACCTCAACAGCCGATAGTTGGATATTACCACACCATCTACGCACTCAATAAATCATAGCCAATACAGTATATTAATCTCAATTTTATTTTACAACAATAAAATATGACTATCCCCAATCCGCATAACCGCACCTAAATATAGGTTTCATGATAAACTAATAACCGATATAAAATATCTGGCAGGATGATGAAAATTATGAACAAATATTTGGCTTACGAAGTAAATGAACTACAACGCTTGGAAAACTTACCAATAATGGCGTCGATTGTTGATAATAGCGGAACGTTGATTGCAACCACTCGTTATAATGCCAAACTAACCGGGATTGACAATCCAGAACAACTAATTGGTGTAAATTTTGCAGCGCTCTCAACCGAGCAGATAAAATGGCTGATGCCGGATATAACCGAAATCGAAATACCGCTAATCCATAGTGGATTGGCCGCACAAAAACGTTTGTTAGATATTTTGATACAAGAAAAAACTCCACTTAGTTACATTAATTTTATGCCTTATGGCGGCATTCGCAAACCCTTTCTCGAAACGGCCTACCCGATATTGGGTGAGAATTTGCAGGTCGTCGGTGCAAAAATCATCATTACCGAATCAAGCTTTTACGGTCAAAATGAGTATTTCAAAGAATTATTTCGCATCAGTTCTTTTCATAACAAAAACCCCGAACCTAGTGAAAATATTCGCAAACCAACACGTCCGCTAGAAATTCGTTTGGCTGACCGCCAGCAGGAAATCGTTTATCTGTTGTCAAACGGTTTTGCGCAAAGTGAAGTCGCGCAGATTCTGAATATCAGTCGTGGTTCAGTTGCCAATATTGTCAGTGAACAAATTTGTCCAAAATTTAACATTGCCGGTTCCAGTACCAAAATTTTGATAGAAAAAGCGATTGAGCTTGGTCTCAATAAAACTATGCCCTCAAGTTTGTATAAACCATTTGTGATTATATTAAATACCGATATTGTCCAGCGTTATTTTTGACAATCCAGCTTTGATAGCAAATTTGAGCCAATATCACAACTCATTTAAACCTGCTATCGCCTGAGGAGCTTTTAAGCGCAGCAGACCACCCGCCAATAAGAATGTTGCAATCCCGCAGAATAAATAAATTTGCCGATAATCAACGCCGGCTTTCAATGCCACATTGCTGGCTAATTGCCCAAGTAAACTCACCGCAAAGAAAAATGAAGCAATAAATCCATTAATCAGCGGGCTAATGCTAACCAGTTTATGATCTTGCTTGAGATGTTCGAAAAGCAGGCTATTCATATTAATGAAAATTATCCCGTTAACTGCGGCAAGTAATACATAACTGATGGCAAAAATTGACACCAGCAAGCTTTGCGCCATGATGATAGTAAATAGCGCGTTAATAGCTAATAATAACACTAATACCGCTTGGTGTGACCACCGGCGAGAAATTTTCATTTTACAAAATAAAGCACTCGCGGCACTAATCAGCATTGAGCCGGATAAAAGCGTGGTATAGGTATCAAAGGCAATTTGTTCCTGATGAATCTTAGTCATCAACAATAAATTACTACTGCCACCAATCAGCATAAATACTGCCATAATCAAAATATAGATTACAAAGCCGGGAAATTCGCGCAAAGTCCGCAACACTTTCAGCGGATTGACTAAGGTTGAATGCGACTGGAGTTGCTTTTCAATCACTACCACCGGCGGAATCTGCCGTAAAAAATAATACAAGCCGCAACTACCAATCACAAAACACACCACCAAACCAGTCAATTGATAATGGCTATATAAAAAGCTCGATAATTTTATATTTGCCGCCCCCAAGATGCTGCCCCACAATAATATATCGCTTTGAAAATCATATATCTTATCCACCAATGTGACGCTTAATTGGCGATCCAGCGAGAAAAACACTGCGCGATACAAAACTCCGATTAAGGCGATAATCACACTCAAAACAAAAAATTGACTTAGCGGAATGTTTACCAATAATCCACAACCCACCAACGACAAAACAAATACTACAAAAATCAACCGCCGGTAACCAAGATTGTTCACCGAATAACTAATTACTACTGAGAGCATAAACGGCAAACTCGGCGCAATATTCGACCAGGTCGCATAATTGATAAAATTATTATCCTGTGCCGGAAGATGTAAAGCCATATAACTTAGCGCCGGATTTAAAATATCTCCGGTCAGTATCATGATCAGCAAACAACTGATTAATACCGCACGATAAGTTTTATCGCGATAGTTGGCTAATTCTGGAAATTTCATGGTCTATTTTCTTTTGTGGCTGTTAACGTGGCGGCACATTGCTGCAGGTTACATTTTTGAGCGGATTATTGTATTTAACTGCGCTTTCGACATCGACGGCATTGGTAAACGCCCAGTTTACATTTCCCCATGCTACGTTATATATTTTACAGGAACAAAAGTATTGACGTTGGTTATGTGCTTTATAGACACTACTTATATAATATGAATCAAGAACTTCTTCACCACAATAATTCATAGTCGCATCCGCATTGCAATAATAATCCAGCATTGTATTACAAACCATATTACAATCAATTGGTGCGACTATGGTTTGTTGGGTATAACCCACCGCCTGCATTTGATTATTTACTTCCTGATAAACTGGACTCTCGATGGTCAGTGCACTGGCTTTAAAAATAACCGGTTGCTTGGCACCAAGACCCGAATTACAACCTTCCGGTAAATTGCTAGGTACAAATGCGGTTAAATTTTTAGTATTAGAACCGTTACGATCAGGGTGTTGGTCATTTCCATAAAGAAGATCATATTTGTTTTGCAGCACACAATCATTTTTATATCCCCGAGTAATAATCGTTGGGCTTTCCAGTGCACCACCCTGCATATTGGTCGCGACCGGATTAGTCAATTGATAGCTAACCGCATACGGTAAATCACTCGGACAAATAAAGGCACTTCCCGATTCGTTAATTTCAATTCCAATACTAAAGGTCGCCAATTGGGCACGATACTGACTGCTACCGCCACCAATACTGTCCGGTTGATAATGATGTGCACCCATTAGCCCCACCAGACTAGTATTAGCGACCGCAGTAGAATTACTTGGCGAATCCCCCCACGGTAATGCCATGGTATTAAAAATCGGATATTTCTGTGCCAATTGCTGATGTGCATGAATTTTCGCCCGGGGCTGATGAGAGTTATTGGCAACAGAATGCAACCATCCAGCCGTCCGCGATTTCAGATGTGACCATTGCTTAGGAGCCTCAGAACTATCACCAATAGAGTTCTTAATCAACAGCAAAACGGTCATCAGCGCCAGCAACCAGTACAAAGTTTTTTTCGACATTAGTGACAATCCGCAGCTATAAAACCACCGCTATTTCATTAATATTGGCAACTACCGCCAAATAACGGCTAACGGTAAATAACCAATCCGATAAGCGATTTACGTAACTTTGAGAATTATTGCTAAAACCATAGAGTTTATTTACCTGTACCAATTTTCGTTCTGCCCGCCGGCAAATTGCCCGCGCAACATGCGTTTCACCAATGACTTGATTTCCCACCGGGAAAATGAAATTTTTCAATGGCGTTAAATGAGTATCCATTTCATCAATTGACTGTTCGAGTGCCTCAGTTTGCAGTACCAAATCAAGCTGTCGATATTTGACGGCACCGGCAATTTGGGCATTGATTTGAAATAATACCTGAATTATATCCAATAACTCGGCCTGTAGTTCCGGTAATTGCACCATGCCATAAATTAGTCCCAAATGTGCGCCCAATTCATCAAAATCACCGATACATTCCATCCGCAGATCATCTTTAGTAGTGCGACTGCCATCAAATAAGCAAGTTTCGCCTTGATCGCCGGTTTTAGTATAAATTTTCATAACATCCCCCTTTAAATTTAGATTCTCGGTAACCGTCGTTGGATAACCATCAACGGGAAAATAATTCCGGTTATTAGTGCCGCAATTATATAAATAGAGTTTAACAGAAACGATGCAGTTTGCATAGTAAACGAAAAGGTAATATTTTTTAAATGTCCCATGTCTAGGATATAGAGTAAATTATTTATCCCGTTGATAATAAGATATCCCGGAATCATTGGCAACACACATATCA
Organism: uncultured Neisseria sp.; assembly: GCA_964488065.1. GTDB lineage: Bacteria > Pseudomonadota > Gammaproteobacteria > Burkholderiales > UBA11063 > Aquella. The sequence goes on along the minus strand of CAZATM010000018.1, from coordinate 8,280 downwards.
TAGCACAAATAGATGCGGGGACACGATAATAGTTACCCGCAAAAAATGCCAGACACGATATAACAATCGCCCCCCAAAAAGCACCGCCTGGTAAACTATAATGCAAGCCAATAACCAAATAGGTTCTTATTGCCCGCGCTAATAGTCCACCGCAAAAAAACCATAGCCACATCCTCAGTGGAGATTTCATCATAATAGCTAACGCAAGCGACGCGATCCCTGCAATTACACCATCTCTGATTACATTATAACCGATGCCATCTACATGGTAAATTGCTATATTGGTGAATTCAGTTGGATAAATATGCATGGGAATAGCTAAGGAAATTAACAAAATCCATACCGTCATCATCGCAAAAATCCAGCGTCCCAAGCCAATGCTATTATAATTACAAAATATATCAATTCCACCATTTATCAATGGAAATCCTGGAACTAATGGCAGCAAAATTGCAATAATCGCCACTAGCGAAGTTGAGGTTTCCGTAAAGTTAAGCAGTGAGCTACACACAATCGTTCCAATCATGGTACTCAAAAATAGTGCAGCATGCGAATGAAATTTTATGTGTGTAAAATAGTGTCTCAAATAGCCAATCAATAATGCCGAAGGCATTATTGCGGCAAGTGCCCAGTAGTCGGCACCATTTAATAGTCCAAATCCCGCCGCCGCAAATGCCAGCGCAAGAGTAGTAATCCACAACGGCCAGTTTAGTTTTTCGTCATCGGTTAATTGTTTAAGTTCGCGTCGGATATCTACGACATCAAGATTTCGCGACTTCATAGTTTCAAGCAAATAACTAATTCCAGCCAAGACTCGCACATTCATTACTGCGACACTTCTGCGACGCCCAACTTTGGTCTCTAAGTGATTACCACTTTCGACAGTCACTGAAATAGCCTCGTATGCCAGCATCACATTGACATCAGGATCACCCAAATAAGTTCTCAATCTCGCAACTGAATCAATTATTCGCGAGGCAGATGCCCCATTTTGGAATAATAACCGACTTAGCAGTAAATATAAATCAAGATTTCGCGAGGCTGCAGATAGTTTTTTATCATCCTTAAAATCCATTTGTTTTCCCCAATCCAGTAAAAATACTACTCAAAAAGAAAACCGCCAACTTAAATGTTAACGGTTTCAATGCCAATCTTATAACATACTTCCGGTAGCTAGGAATTTTTGATGTAAATCAAAAGCATGACCCAAATCATGATGTAAATGACCACCGCGCGAATTTTTCATATAGTTAAACAGATAATCGCGATACAGCGGGTGAGCACAATTTTCGATTATAGTTTGCGCCCGTTGCATTGGCGAGAGCCCGCGCAAATCGGCAATCCCTTGATCGGTAATAATAATTTTAACGCTATGCTCATTGTGATCCACATGGGTACACATTGGTACAATCGAAGAAATTTTACCACCCTTGGCGATTGACGGTGCCATAAAGATTGATAAATAGGCATTACGGGTAAAATCACCACTTCCGCCTATCCCATTCATTAATTCAGTCCCAAACGTATGCGATGAATTGGCGTGTCCATAAATATCAAACTCCAATCCGACATTCAGAGCGATAACGCCTAAGCGCCGCGCAATTTCCGGACTATTGGAAATTTCCTGTGGACGTAACACTATTTTATCGGCAAAGAAATCCATATTGGCATACAATTGCTGCAATTTATTGGCAGTAACGGTTAAACTCGAGGCACTAACCCCGAGAATCTTACCCTCACTAAGCATATCAACTACCGACTCCTGCAAGACTTCCGAATACATATAAAATGGTGGAATTTCCGGATGATGTCCCATCAAATTCATCACCGAATTATTGATATTACCAACTCCACTTTGCACCGGCAAAAATTCCCGCGGGATTCGTCCGCTAGCCATTTCACTGAGCAAAAATTTCACCACATTAGCAGCAATTTTTTCGCACATTTCATCGCCGGGGTTAAAATCCTTGATATCTTCGGCTTGGTTAGTTTCAACAATTCCAATAATTCGTGCTGGATCAACCTGCACAAAAGTTTTACCCAAGCGATCCATTGGATGATTAAGTAAAATACTTGGACGCTTCGGTGGATTGGGTAAGCTGACAATATCGGCAAACTCTGAAACTCGATTGGAATGATAGGTATTTTGTTCAATAATTATTTTTTTGGCAGTCTGCAAAAAAATCGGGGTATTACCGATACTCGAAGATAAAAAAACTCGACCATCATCGGTGACTTCTACTGCCTCAACTACCGCAATATCAATCTCACCAAAAAAGCCATATTTAATCATCTGGGTAACTTCACTCAGATGCATATCGACAAATTCAACTTCGTTATGGTTAATTTTATTTCTTAGCGCTGGAGCTGACTGATAAGGAGCCCGCCATTTAACACATTCAGCATCTGCCAATAAATTATCCACTTTGCTACTAATTGAAGCACCACTAATCAGTTTAATTTTAAATTCTTCATTCCGCGAATGAAATTCTTGTGCCCGAGTCGCCAACGCCAATGGAACAACTTTGGGTGACCCCGCAGGCGTAAAGCCGCTAAAAGCCACCATATCATCGTTGTTAATAAATTGCGCCGCTTCTTCAGGAGTAAGTCGGGTATAGCGCGACATTCTGTGCTCCTATTTACCTTCAAAGTTAGGTTTACGTTTTTCATAGAAAGCTTTTAAGCCTTCTTGGTAATCATCGCTATCATAAACTTTACGGCGCATTCCTTGTAAGCGTTCAAATTCATCTGGATTCAAGGTATTAGCTTCACTTAACACCCGAATTTCTTCTTTGATGACTTCAATAGCCAATGGTGCTTTGGTGGCAATCAATTTCGCCATTTCCATGGTGTATTCTTCGAGTTCATCATCGGGACGCACATGGTTAACCAATCCCATTCTTTGCGCGCAAACCGCATCAAACGGACGGGCAGTAAAAATAATTTCTTTCATTAAATGTGGACCGGCATCACGTATCATATTATGGATACCAACAATATTGTACGGCACACCTAAATTAACCGGTGTCATAGCAAAAGTTGACTTATCACTGGCAATTACGATATCGGTACTCATAGTTAATTCAAAAGCACCGCCCCAGACGCTACCCTGAATCATTGAAATAATTGGTTTTGGATAACGTTGTACAGTACGGGTAATTTGCCGTAATGGATCAAGATAACTTAATGGATCGCGCTTGGTTTTTGGTAATTCACTGATATCATGCCCGGCAGAGAAAACTTTAGAACCTTTCGGTGCACGTAGTACAATCACCCGCACTTCCGGGGTATTTAATTCATCTAGCGCATCGATAATATCTTGAATAAAACATTCACTTAGTGAATTTAATTTTTGTCCATAGTTAAACTCAATCGTTGCAACCCGATCGGCAACAGAGACATTTACATATTGATAAGTTTTCATTATTATTCCTTTTAAGGTTAGATTTTTAGTTACTGATGTTACGCACTTAAGTTTATTTCAGACCTTACTTTGTGTTCTCCGTTCAAATGTTACGAAGATAAGAGTTTGTAGTTACGAAGAACTATTTTGTGAAAAACTCGCTACGCTCAAACAATTCACAAAATCGCGTTCTTTACGTAAACAAACTCTAATCATCTCCACAATTCACTCAAACACAAACCAAGCTCTGAAAAATATCAAGTTGTGCTTAGTCTCAGATAGTTATTTAATTAAACGATTATAAATTTCATTACAAATCTCATCGACGGCATTGCGCGGTGAAACCCGTTTATGGAGCAAGTCATCCAAAATCCGTTCCCGCAATGCAGCAACCTCAGGAATTGAATGCACCATCTGCAAAATATTTTCTTCAACTTGTTGATTAGTCCACGTCAAATATTGTTTTTGACGGAGTTTATTAATCTGCCCGGTTTTAGATAACGCCGCATAAAATTCGTCAATTTGAGTTAACAGATTATCAATTCCACTGCCTTCGGTGGCACTACAGGTTATCACTCGAGCAACCCATTCCAGATATTTGGCTTTAAGAATATGAACTGAGTTTTGATAAATGCGCTTGGCAATTTGGGCGCGAATCTTATTCTCACCATCATCTTTATTAATGACAATCAAGTCTGCTAACTCCATAATGCCTTTTTTAATGCCCTGTAATTCATCACCAGCTCCGGCAATTTGTACCAGACAGAAAAAATCGACCAGATTGGCAACTTCGATTTCCGATTGTCCAACGCCAACCGTTTCAACAAAAACATAATCAAATCCAGCAGCCTCAAGCATAAAAATTAATTCACGGGTACGGCGACTAGCCCCACCAAGGTGTCCGCTGGTGGGTACCGGACGGATGAAAGCATTTTCTTCGCGCAATAAATTTGCCATTCGGGTTTTATCGCCCAAAATACTACCGCCGCTAATTGAACTGCTCGGATCGATCGCAATGATTGCTACCTTGTAACCGCGACTAATCAATTCCAGCCCCAGCGCTTCCAATAAGGTGCTTTTGCCCGCGCCGGGTACACCGGTAATCCCGATGCGCCGCGATGTTCCGCTATAGGGCATGATCTCATCAAGAATCTGCGCCGCTAACTTAGCGTGTTTGGGCGCGGTACTCTCGATGATAGTCATTGCCTGAGCCAACACCGCCCGGCTTCCGTGGCGGAGTTGTTCGGCAATTTGGGTTGCGGTCAGATTTTTAATCATTTTTGAGTAGCTCAATGGCCTCTTGAACACATTTAATCATTTGGGTACCCGGACCATAGACCTTAGCCACGCCACAGGCGAATAAGAAATCATAATCTTGCGGCGGAATCACTCCACCTGCAACGACTTTAATGTCTTCACGACCATAGCGTTTTAGTTCATTGATTAACTCAGGAATCAAGGTTTTGTGTCCGGCAGCTAATGAAGATGCACCCACCATGTGAACATCGTTTTCTACCGCTAATTTGGCAATTTCTGCCGGTGTCGAAAACATTGGGCTTAAATCAACGTCAAAGCCAAAGTCTGAGTAGGCACTAGCGATAACCTTGGCACCGCGATCATGTCCATCTTGTCCCATCTTGGCGATTAAAATCCGTGGACGGCGACCTTCTTCGCTGGCAAAATCATCCACCAGTTTTTTAACTTGATCAAAAATATCGGCATCTTTTTTATCATCATGATATTCACGGGCAATCACTCCGGTAACGCATTCGCTAGGTACCAAATAACGGCCAAAGACATCTTCCATCGCATCGGAAATTTCGCCAAGCGTTGCCCGAACCCGCGCGGCGGCTACCGCGGCGGCTAATAAATTACCGCTGGCTTTGGCTGCTTCACGAATAGCATCTAACGCCGCGGCTACCTTAGCATTATCGCGAGTTGCTTTAATTTGTTTGATGCTGGCAATTTGTTCTTCACGAACCACTTGATTATCGATTTCCAGAACATTTACCTGCTCTTCAACCTTGAGTTTATATTTATTAACTCCGACAATAACCCGTTTGCCTTGATCAATTAGCGATTGAGTCTGTGCCGAGGCTTCTTCAATCATCCGTTTTGGTAAACCAATTTCAATGGCTTTGGCCATCCCGCCGGCTTCTTCAATTTGGCGCATAATTTCTTGAGCTTTATTCACAATCTCGCTGGTTAATGATTCAACATAATATGAACCGGCTAATGGATCTACGGTTTTGCAGATTTCTGATTCTTCCTGAATGATAATCTGAGTATTACGGGCAATCCGTGCCGAAAATTCAGTTGGCAATCCGAGTGCTTCATCAAGAGCATTGGTATGCAATGACTGAGTTCCACCCAAAGTTGCTGCCAACGCTTCAATTGTAGTGCGAATGATATTATTGTATGGATCTTGTTCGGTCAAGCTCCAACCGGAAGTTTGACTATGCGTCCGTAATGCTTGTGACTGTTCATTGCCGCCAAATTGACGAACTGCTTCACTCCATAAATAGCGGGCTGCGCGTAACATCGCCACATTCATAAACAAATTCATGCCAATCCCAAAGAAGAATGACAAGCGTGGCGCAAAATCATCAATTTTAAGCCCGGCTGCCAAAGCCGCACGAATATATTCAATCCCATCGGCGATGGTAAATGCCACTTGTTGGACACAGTTAGCACCAGCTTCGCCCATGTGGTAGCCACTAATACTAATGGTGTTAAATTTAGGCATATTATCCGAGCAATAGGCAATAATATCGGAAATAATCCGCATTGATGGTTTTGGCGGATAAATATAGGTATTACGACAGAGATATTCTTTTAAAATATCATTTTGAATGGTACCAGTTAATTGTTTTTGCGTCACACCTTGTTCTTCAGCTGCCACGATATAAAACGCCAAGACCGGAATTACCGCACCATTCATGGTCATTGAAACCGACATTTGATCCAAAGGAATCTGATCAAACAATACTTTCATATCTTCAACGCTATCCACCGCCACCCCAGCTTTACCTACGTCACCGGTAACCCGCGGATTATCTGAATCATAACCGCGGTGAGTTGCCAAATCGAAAGCCACCGACAAACCTTTTTGACCGGCGGCTAAATTTTTGCGATAAAACGCATTGGATTCTTTAGCGGTAGAAAAACCGGCATATTGACGAATTGTCCATGGACGGGCGGTGTACATGGTCGCTTTGGGCCCACGAATAAATGGTGAAATTCCCGGCATGGTATTGGTATTTGCCAGATTTTCAACATCTTCTTTGGTATATAATGGCTTAATATCAATCCCCTCGGGAGTTTTACTAATCAAATCATCAACGGTTTTACCCATTTTCTTAATTTCGGAATTCGCCAGCGATCTCCACGCTTCTTTATTGTCAGACATGTTCATTTTCCTTTGAAAAATTACTACTATTTAAACTAACTGCACCAGAACCTTCACCAAACGGTGGATAAATTTCCACCGCAATCAATAATCATCATTTAAATTAATGGTAATTGTACCGAAATTGGCGATTAAATACAAGCACCAAAAACGGGTGTTGTATAATATGCAATTAATACAATATAATCACACTAAATTTTTTGAGTTTATTTTCAATAACCTTCAGATGGATAAGCAAATATGTCCGAAATTGCCGGCAGTGATATTCAGTATTTATACACCATCATTCAAGTATATTTTAAAGTTTTTGACAAAAAAAGACTTTATATTGTCTATGACCTATATAACCAGCCCCGTTATGTCAGCTCAAAATTTGATCATTATCAACAAAGCAATAATGAAACTGAAACTAAATTAAAACAAGATTTACGGATTGCCGCCATGCGTGGTAATAATTCGGTAACCTATCTGACTTTTTTATTCCATAATGGGATTGATAAATTGTGTTCGGTCAGAATTCGACCCTTGATGTCACCGTTGGGTGATGTGATTGGTTGTGTTGAATATTATGAAGCCTTTAATCCAACGTATTTACTGACTTATGATAAATTCAGCGAATCGTATGCCAACCAAAAAAGCGAGAATGAGAATTTCAACCAATTAATCCGTGATGCTCTAACTACCCGCGAACAGGAAATACTATTTTTATTAACCTGTCATTATTCTCAGCATCAGATTGGCGAGGTATTGCAAATTTCGCGCAATACCGTAAAATCAGCGATTGAAAACCGAATCATCAATAAAATAAATGATTTATTTGGGCTAACCATCGGTAACACCTATGAATTATTGGAATATATCAATGATAACCATATCAGCGTACCCTTCAATAGTTCACTATTAAAAAATCGCCTGATTGTTTTAAAAGGGGTCTTGTCCGATTTTGATTAGAAAATGATTTACGTACCTCTCAATAAAATTAGCAAATGATGTAAATAAAGGCAGGGATAAAACCTGCCTTTATTACTTAGCTCTTTGCCACTTCAACCATTTTTTTATTCTTCTGGTTGAGTTTGCGCATGATGATTTCAGCTTCATCAAGTGGAACGGAAATAAACGAGAATTTATCCATAATCCGGATATCACGCACCTTACGTCCCGGTGTTTTGCAGCTTTGATGCAGCACATCGAGTAAGGCTCTTGGATTCATGCCATCTTTTTTACCCAATGCCACGAATAATTTAACATTATCAGTACTGCCACCTCGATTTTGCTCAATTTTGGCATAACTTTCCGCCAAAAACTCATCTTGAAATTGATGACGCAATAATGCCGCTACCAATACTTGCGGATCAACATCATTTAATAACATTCCCGCCAAACGCAGATAACTGCCGTAATCTTCCTCAGTCACGATTTCGGTCAAACACGCCTGCAGGTATTCTTCCTTGGCTTTGATAATATCCTT
>CAZATM010000017.1:0-33388 GCA_964488065.1 uncultured Neisseria sp. | reverse complement strand
GTCCATTTATTGCAATCACTACCGCACATCAAAAATGTAAATTCAATTTTATCATTATTTAGTAGTATTACAGGGATTGTACCGCCCATACCAGTAGCTACATTTAAGTGGCTACCCTCGAGTTTACCGACAACTTTTCCTCCATTATAATCGATGATAAAACTATCGCCATCTTTGGTTATTTCCATTGTTTTATCATTGAAATGATCGTTTCTCCAACCCCCAACGAATTCATCACCGGATTTTTGACATCCTACCAAAACAAATAAGGCAGAAACTATAATTAATAAATTTTTCATAAGACCTCCTAAGATTAAGATTTATTTAAGATTATTTACAAAAAATTAATCCTTGTTGAATTAACTTTTTGCAGTTTTTATTGACCGTCAAGTCCATTACTCATTTTATCAATTGGCAATACATACGCAGTGCCACTTAAACCCCATACTAAAATATATTTTTCAGTAATTATTGCGGGCGGTTCACCTGTTACTACATCAAATTCGCCTGTTTCGTTCTTTTTAAGAAAAAACAGAAAATAATTATCCGCGCTGATTTGGCAGTTATTAACATCAATCAAGTTCTGAGAATAAAACCATGAATACACAGGTCCCCTTTCATTATAAGGATATCTGAAATCGACATATTTATTATAGGCAATCGTGTAATAATACTTACCCGTTAATGTCGTGGTTTTTGGATAATTGTATACATAGTAGTTGTCAAACCCGTTATAATCCATTTTTTTCCAGTTGTTATAACCGCCAGAAGTATTTTTGGTGAAACAGCCTAAGTTGTATTGGACTTCTTTGTCTGGTTCATCCATATCGATACCAAATACACTTCCATTAACATCTACTGATAGTAAATCTGAATAATATCCTTTAAATTGAACCGGATACGGTAAAGATTCAGAATAACTATACTTCCAATAATCTGCATAAACTAGCGGGTCATAACTTACAATTTCGTGTATTGATTCAGGATTGCTCATATTGACTGGGTAAACATATGTTATGTGATTAGAGCCATACGATTTAGCCTTAACGTATGATCTAGTATCTAGTCCCGTTATTTGCCTCCAACCGGGAGCCCAAGTAGAATAATCTGGCGGGGTAGATGTTTGCCAATCGGTTCCCCACGAAATATAACCAGTGTAATCAGGAAATGGTGATATATCAGTCCATCCGTCATCCCAAGCAGTATATTGATAATCTAGGCTCTCAATCGTTAATGTATTCGTATTAGTATCATATTTAACAGGGCTTCTACCAATTGTGCTAACTCTGGTGCTATCTGGAAAACGAGCAACATTAAACCATATATAATCTCCTGTTCTACCTATTGGATTGATTAAGTTAAGAAAAGGGAAAGAATACGGGAAATTTACCTTTTGATCCAAGTGCAATAATGTGTAATTTATTGCTTTATTTTCTCCTGTGGCACACGAAGTCAAATAATCTTCAACACAACCAGTTTTTACATTGTAAATATATTTACCTGGATCATTAAAAATATTCAAATCGGATTCTGTCGCTAATCTATAAGACAATTTGAATGAATAATTAGTTTGCCCGCTTTCGCTTTCATTCGGCGCCCAAGCTGTATTAAAAATATAAGAACAGGATTGTCCTGCTCCCAATGGTTTGCTGGTATATTCCTTTACTGGGGTGGGAGAATTGTTTATTATATCCATACAATTATTCTCACCGCCCAAAACGGCATATCTAGTCGGATTAGTTGGTCCGACATCGGAAGTCGGATCAATCTGAAAAAACATCAAGTTTGCATCCTTAACTAAATAAACCGGAACTGGGTTAGGATTGGTTAGCGTTAAACGCCAAAGTCTATGTTGACCGACTTTATCAATATTTATTTCATCTTGCGTTAATGTTAGTGCTTTTAATTTGGTTGTTGCTGGCGATGGGGTAGGTGTTGGTATTGGATCGCCCCCGCTACTAGAACCACCCCCACCACCATTACAAGCAATGAGGGTAAAAGTTGCAAAAATAATTAATAACGTATTTCTCATTATTCTAAATCTCCATAATTTAAAGTATAAAAATAGTATCTGCGTAATACAGATACTATTTTTAGCAAAATTAATTAAACATAATGTTATCTCAAATTTTATATTTCATAACAACCGCTTTGACCTGATCAATTTCCGGGTATCTGACTAAGTTATAAACAAAAAGATAGCCGTTTCCAGAAGTCATAAACAGACAGCCGGGTTGGAAAAGAACATTTGGTGGAAGAACTTCTGAGTAAACCGGAGGCAATTTATTCCATTCTGCACTTGCATTTGAACCAACTGGAAGATAAGAAACAAAACCACCAGAATCACCCCCTCCGCAGATATAAATGTTTTGCTCCATTCCGGTAATACTACTAATTGAGCCTGAGGGCTTTCCAAACTGTGCTGAGGTTTGAGATGATTGAATATCCCGGCTATAAATCATTGAAGCAAGTATACCTTGATAATATACAATTCCATTTAATGCCGTAGTTTTATGTAAATCAGATGAACCATTAGGATTTAGCGGTGTATAATATCCAACATCACCAGTTGATAAATTTACTGTTCGCGCGTATAACTGATTGTTGGCGTAGTATAAAGAACCATTTGAGTAATACCAACCATCATAATCGGTTATATCATTATTCATTAATTGAGTATTCCACGTTTTAGTTTGCGTTGAATAAGTATAAATATTCCAATCATTACTTAAAAATAATTCACCCAATATATAGATATGACCGTTTCCATCGGTTGTGTAATTGGTCGCTTTGTATAAATTTTGAGGTGGTCTAATGCTACAATCCCAGTCATCCGTTGATGTCGCGTTTGCTGAGATGGAGCATAACGTATTACCAGATGCGCCAATCCCCATAAAAAGCTGGTTTGTCGCACCATCATACATCAAGTTATCAGAGAATAAATCTGGTGCAACACCCACTTGTGTCCATTGGCTAGGCGTGGGGGATGGTGTAGTCGTTGGAGTTGGTGTTGGATTGCTTCCGCCACTAGAACCACCCCCACCACCATTACAAGCCGACAAGGAAATAACCACAGATGTTAGAAATGCCATTTTAGTTAAATTTTTAAGATAAATCACAATCAAATCTCCAGAAAATTTGAGATATATAAGAAAATAGTATCTAGCCTTGCCAGATACTATTTTTTACTTTGAAATTTCAGTAGCAAACCAAGCTGATTATGTTTTTTTAATTCGATTGAAAGTTGGGTCTTTAAATGCTTTAAGAGAACAAAACCCACCAAGTGCGCCAAAAACAACAGCACCAATAACCATCAGTGTTTCAGAACTAGCAAATCTGCTCATAGTAATGGAAAGAATTATAGCGCCAAAAAAAGCACATCCTAAGGTCGTATATAACTTTTCTTTTGCTCTTGAATAATCTATTTCAGCCTGACAGCCTCTACAAACTACTGCACCATTTGGAACTTCGGTATGACAAAAAGGACACGTTAACATATAAAAATACTCCTATAATTTATTAACACTCAAAATTATACCATATATATATTGCCAATATATGTAGTGTAGATATATATATTACATTTCATTAAAATTCAGTATGAAAAATTTTATAGTTTGAATAATGAAAAACACAGACCCCAAAAAATCAGATGCCATTTTGACAATAGCTAGAAATATTAAACACTTTCGTTTAAGAGAAAATATCAGCCAAGAATATTTGGCTGAACTATCTGATTTGCATGGAAATTATATTGGACAGTGTGAAAGAGCAGAAGTTAATGTGTCAGTTTTAAATTTAGAAGCAATTGCCTCTGCCTTAAATATCAAAATTACTGACCTCGTAGATAGGCATTTTGTTGTTAATTACGACAGATAATTAAATCAGGCAATGCAAAATAAAATATTTTCGCTCTATTTTTGACAATATAAATAATTTTTGATACACTGAATTGTCAGATATAAATATTGTTAAAGAGGTGCAAAGATGAGAAAACTTAACCAATTCAATCAAAAAGTGGCGCAAGAAGCAGAAAATAAAATCCGTGGTTTTATTGAAAGTGCTGATATTTATAAATTGCTTACGACTAAAAAAGTTGATTTAGCAAAGCAAATCGGCGTTAATTTCATTACATTAAATAAGTATTTAACCAAGTTATCCCATTAAAAAAAGCCCGAGGGGGCTTTGTTAAAATGGCGGATTATTTGGATTTGATGGTTGAGGATTAGCCCATTGCACGGCTTCCAATATATTTTTTGTTTCTGTGAGTTGTTTATCAACTAAATAATAAATAAATGCCGAGTTCCTGCCTTTGCTAATTCCTTGTTGTTCTATCTTCTCCGCAAACTTATTATTTCCAAGCGGTTTAAAGTTATTTTCTAAACAAAATTTATTGTATAGTTCAAATAATTTCTTGGCTTGGATTTTTACCATTCCTGATTTTATATCATACTCTTGGCAGAATCCCAGAACGTTATTAGTTGCCGTATTAATTTTGAATAATAAATTTTGTGAATTAGTTGAAAACCGGATTTTATACTGATAGCTTAAAGCACAGCGAATTAAGAAGTTAAAAAATAACTCCAAATTTTCTTGCTTAAATAACGTTTCCTTTATTTCCTGCCGTGGCGTAAATTTTTGCGAAAATTGAATTATTGCCAATCGTCTTAATAAAGCATCATTATTTAATGTTGAGGCTGAAATAATTTCATTAGTTGATGTTATAAATTTAGCGTAATTATCAATCATTATCTGATTTTCATATAGTGATCGCGCGGAAATTGGTTGACCGGATACCAGTGTTTTAAATATTTGTAATTCACGATTATTTAACTGTCCCGAAAATTCCGAACTTAACGCAACCAGTTTATTTTGTAGCCGGATGCGGGTATTTTCATTATGCAGTGCTTCATCAAGTGAAATATCAACCGCGACATTATCCAGTGCTTTTTTTATCAATTCCATTAATAGTGATTTACCGTTAGCACCTGAGCCGTAAAGGCTAACTAAATATTCCTGATTATTCTTTGTCAGCAAAAAGCCTAGACAATCGCATAACATTGTGTAATCTTCATTATCCGGCAGGGTGCTAGTTAAAAATTTCCTAACTGGATTGCTTTCATCATTAAATAACTGGTTATATTGCTCATCATTATAATAGTTGAAATCCACATAATTAACGCTCGGGATATAGTAATTATTAATCTGTTTTTGTGCTAAATTGATACTGCCATTTTTGAAATTCATACTTAAATCAAAACTAATTTTTGGTGCAATCGCTTTTAACTTAGCAATTAGGTTATCAATCACCTTTTTAAAATTAACATTATGTAGATTGATTATTTCCAAACATTTTATTACAAAGTTTTCAATAATGTTTAAATCAAATATTTCATAGCACATTGTTTTGTGATTGATTGTATATAACTGATTATTTGAAACTACAAATTTATACTGTTCTAAGTATTTTTTTACTTGCAGATAAATAAAAACATTAAAATTATTTGATAGTTCTTTTTTGTCGCTTGCTATACTGTTTAGTTCGCTTTGTAGGGCTGAATTTATAATAATGCCGTAGTTATTGAGGAAAGCGTCAATTGTGGATTTTAAGGATATTTTATCATTGCAAAACATATCGCTAAAATCTTCATCCTGACGATCTGAAATAACTGAATAATTAATAACGTGTTTGTCTGCCAGATATGCTTTTACTGCTTGGTCTGCTTTTAAGCCTGCCGGATCATTGTCAATTAGATTAATTACTGTTTTAATATTTGGCAAAACTTCAAAAATATTTTTTAGTGCATTAAGATAATTAGTTGCCCCCATTGATGACACATAGATAACATTATTTAGACTGTTCTTATATAGTTCGGCAAATGACAAAACATTAGCCACACTTTCGGCAATCACAACCATATCGCAGTTGGTTAAATCGGCTTGATTGGTGTAATAGTAAAAATTACCCGCTATTTCGCCGTTTTTGATTTTATTAAATTGATTAGCCGAAATATCCCAATAAATCCGTTCTTCGGCGACTTTTTCAAATTGATTGTTAAAAATTGGAATAACGAAATTATGACGATCATTTAGTGTTATGTTTGTATAGTTTTGAATGTTGATTTTTTTAGTCTGAAAATAGCGATTTACAAATTCGCCGGATTTTTGACTATTGAATGAATGAGTGAAAACATCATCATTTTTATAATTTTTTAATACTAGTTTATCGGTATCACTGAAATAATTTAATGAATAACCATCGGTATGTATCACAGGCTGATTATTCATTAGTTCTTTTAATTCACCAGCGATTAGATCAAACTGTGAATTATCTTTAATTACTGCTAATTTGTCTTTTAATTTTTGCATAATATGCTCCCTTGAATTTGATTATTATTTCGGTTTTATTTTCATAATCAACTCCTTTTCTAAAAATTGATTATAATGTAATTATACTCAAATCTAGTAAGAAGTCAAAAAAAGAGTAAAAAAAATCAAAATAATTCAGATGTAAGCAACAATGTAGTAATTTTCTAAAAGGCTACATTAAAATAGTTAGTATCCAGTGCGAGCTATTTTGATTTATGCAGGGCGTGTAGGGTTTTGCATCATAAATTTTATTTTAGTTAATTTTAACTGATTTTAAATTTCTGCTATTTTTTGCTTTATACCCTACACACCCTACATTTAGCAGAAAAATGCAATACCATCAACATATTTAATAATGTAGGCTCATAGATTATGACGACATAAGCCTACATTTTCCATATTTAATAATAAATCCAGAGAAACAAAAAGTTTAATATTTAAGCGGCAAGAAGTTCATCTTCTTTTGCTAGTTCATCAAGAATATACGCAAATAAAACTCTCAAGGTATTAATCTGATAGGTTTGTGCAAATTTATCTCTGCAATAGTGCCGCGAGTTTAATTTAATACTTTCTGTGCTCAAATTTATTTCATTTTTTAATTCAGTTATCAGTGGTTTTAAGATGTGCTCACATAAATATTGAATTGATAGATATAATGTTTTTAATGAAATCCGTTGAACCAAGAACATTCTTTTATCTAAACTAAGCTCTTGATTTTTAGCAATGGTTTTATTCCATATTGCTAAATCAAGTGTTAGTAATTTTTTAGCAGATCGATTTTCAGTATCAGCTTTTTTTGTTTCTAAGTATATTTCTACTAATCTCATTAATCCCATCGGATTTATATTGATTTGCATTTTATTGCTTAACCTACTGCATAATTCAATCAAAT
Organism: uncultured Neisseria sp.; assembly: GCA_964488065.1. Lineage (GTDB taxonomy): Bacteria > Pseudomonadota > Gammaproteobacteria > Burkholderiales > UBA11063 > Aquella. Next base: position 26,127 of record CAZATM010000017.1, on the reverse strand, counting down.
TTTTATAGGTTATTATCCGTGGGAGGTTAGCAATTTTTTGTGGCTTCTCTAATTTTGTCTCATCTTTAAAATTATAAAGCAAGACCTCATGATAAATGGCAAACTGGATTGTCCTATAAAATAATTTTAAATGAGCTCTTCCAGTAGCTAGTTTTTTACGTTGGTTTGTATTGTCTGCCTTGATGCGGTTATAAGTGGTATTACATTTTTTCCATTGCGTTTGTCTGAAATGTAAATAATTATGGTAAATATCAAGATTTACCTTTTCATTAAAACCTATTTGTTGTTTATATGCACCAAATATAAGATTAAAAATAAAGTCATTTTGATTTTTCATAACTTGGATACTCCTTAAAATAGTTATGGTTTTTTGGGTTTTTTAATCCGAGATAGTTGTTGTCTCTTCATGTCGATATCTTAACTTAAACCCTTGATAAATGTCAATATATGATTGTAAATCAATATGTTAAGATGGATGTAGCAGACGAGGTTAGACACTTACAGACACTTCTAGACACCATAAAAATAAATTAAAATATTTTTAAAAATTTTTATGATTTAGTGAAAACATCATTGAAATATCCAAAATTTGATGTTAAATTGATAATTAAAAAAGCTGGTTTTTTATGTGTTTTTATTGTAATTATGATAAAATTTCTGGTGCAGATTGAAATGTCTAATTAGTATCTAAGTAAAATAGAGAGAAAATTGTTATTGTGCAATGCATCAAGAGTCTAAAGGAGAGACTGGATGCTTTGATTAGGTGCTATTTTTGTTTTTTACTTAAATTACTTAGTTATTGGATAGCTGATTAATATTAGTTATTTGATGTTTTTAACTTTTTTTTCCAGTTTTTATTGCCATGTGGCGATAAATAACTTAGCCAATCTTGGTAAACTTTGGTTAACTCTGGTTAACCCTTTGTATCCGGTGAATGAAAAATCTATTTAAAGGATACCAAATTATGGCAAACTCAAGCTGCAAATCACCTGTCAAATGGATCAAAATTAGTTTGTTTGCTGAGTATACTCAGTATACTATTGAAGCGATAAAAGCTAAAAGAAGCAGAGGGATATGGAAAGATGGTGTTATCACTAGGAAAGCACCAGATGGCTGTATCTTAATTAATATTGATGCATATCATGAATGGGTAGAAAGTGGTTGTTAAAGGTAAGTAGCTATTGCTACTTCCTTTTAACCATGAGAACCTGTCAATTCGTCTATATATCACCATATAAACTAAATTGAAAATTTAGTAGCCACAAATAAAAGAAAATTTATTATCTATAATTTTTCTAATTTAAAATTTCTTCTATCTCAATTAATTTATTGTATTATTAGGGTGACTTAATTAACTTAGTATTCGTGCATTTTTCGTGCACTTATTTAGTCACTTCTAGACACTTTTAGCCACTTCTTTGATTTTATACTGGTGGCTTCTTTTGTGTAAATGTTAATTCAATTCAGAATGTTATGTTATTTTGTTTGTGATTTGTTTTGGCGGAAAAGGCGGGATTCGAACCCGCGAGACGTTTTACCGTCTGCTCCCTTTCCAAGGGAGTACCTTCGGCCACTCAGACACTTTTCCAGTAAGACAAGGACGATATTATACGCTAATAATTATTCAAGTGGTAACAAAAATTGGCTAAATTGTCATCGGATTATGCGGATGATTAAATAATTAATATTCGTTACTTCTTTTTGCCGGTTTTATGTTACAATGTAACTTCCACATAATTTTATGAAAGGAATATAACACATGAAGAAAAATTTACTGTTAAGTCTCTTGGCAATTAGCGGTGCAGCATTTGCTAGTCAACAGATAGATATGAGCAATTTAAAATGTGGTAGTTTTCAAATTTATAACTCTACAACTGTTCAACAAATTCGCGATAATTGTAAGGTGATTAAAGAAGGAACAATGAAGCGTGTAGATGAAAGAAATTTGCCTGAAAAATATTGGCAAGGACAAGATTCTATGTTTGAATTACATTTTACCGACTCTAATCAAGCTGAAAGTGTAGTGCGCTGTGACTTCTTGAATAATAATCCTACGTCGAAAGTTGTTGGCTGTCGCTAGGAATAGATAATATTTTACAAAAAGCCGCTTGCAGATAAAGCAGCGGCTTTTTAAAAACCATGACCAAAACAAATTATTTCAGTGGGTTATTTGATTTTGCCTCCTGTTGTGGCAAAGGTTTCCGGAACCGGCAGGTTACGCGCGGCCAGCATAGAATTTAATTGCGCCGGATCGTCGGTAATTATTCCATCCACACCCCATTTGATTAATTTATCAACCAGTTGCGGATCGAAATCTTTACCGGAATATTCCGGCCATGTCCACACCACTACTTTAAGTCCCAAGCGATGTGCTTCATCCAAATCTTCCTTGGTTAAAGCAACATCCTCCGGTTCATAGCATGAACCACCCAATGCTTTAATCATTTGCGGCAGTGAGTTATTGTAATCCTTTAATAATTTACCGCCACTCCATAATCCGGCTTGACTATTGTCACTGGATTTCATTCGCTCGATATCATCATGACCTACCAAGAACGCTAATTTTATTTTGGGGTTTAACTTATGCAATTCATACAATGGCTGCCAATCAAAAGACTGAATTTCCGCCCGCGCAACCAAATCATTTTTGATTAAAAAAGCATTTAATTTTTCGGCAAACTGCTGCGGTGATACCGTCCATTCTGGATGAGTCGGATCATTTTTGATTTCAATCTGGAAATTTACTTTTTTAGCCGTTGTTTTATTGACATAATCAACAACTGACTGCAAACTTGGCATCTTGGTGTTAGCAACCGCAAATTGGTTGGGGAAGTATTTGCTATATGGGCTATTTGGGTTGAGCTTTCCGGCATCATATTGTTCTAGTTGCTTAAAGCTTAGATTTTTAACCAAATATGGCTGGATATTTTTATTAATGCCGCCTGAGGTGCTTTCCAGTTGCGAATAGAATGCCTGTTTGCTGGGTGCCCAAAATTTACCGTCTTTTTGCAGAATATCCGGATTTAACCAGATGTCATGATCGACGATAATTACGCCATCTTTGGTAATTCCAATATCCATATCCACCCAGTTGGTTCCCACTGCCAAACCGGTTTTATATGCCGGCAAGGTATTTTCCGGTGAAAAACTCCGTGCGCCGCGATGAGCATAAACTTCAATAAATGATTCCTGTGCGGCAGCATGCGGGCTGCCAGCGCTGATCTGCGGGAAATTGCTCACTGTAGCATTGGCTAACGAGCTAAATAATCCGCCAGCAATTAGTAGTGAAATTCCAAATTTATTCATATACGGTTCCTGAAAAATATGTATTTGTTCGGTGTAATAATCTCAGTTATTTATACTGATTGGCCATCCAGCTGCCATACATTGGGTTTGGCATAATGAAGTAACCATTGCCAAAAATTTTGTAGGTGCTATCTTCAGCCGATAATTTATCCATTGCCGGTTGTTTGAATTTTGGGAAATCCTGAATATTATCGCCAAAATAAGCAATAACTTGATGTGCCGGTAGTTCATTGCTCCACACCATATCTTTGGCAACATATTTACCGCTGTTAATTGCATTGAAGCGTGGATTCTTGTCGCTTGGGTGTTCCGATGCTGAACGGTTAGCCAATACCACTTGATCAAAATAAACTTGTTGCTGTTTTAAATTTTCCACAGTGGCATCCAGTACGTTACCAGTACTGTCATGGTATGAGCCGTCGCGATTACTAACCATCGACACATAGCCACCGAGTTGGTGAACTTTATGGGTAAACTCTGCAACTCCCGGTAGGGCGACTGATTTAGCCGGAATCGACACAAAATGACTGAAATCTGATTCATTGTCGGCAATGTCGCTGCATTTGATGAAATACCACGAATTATCTAGCGTTGTTTCATCAATGTCTAAAACCACGCCCCAGGATTTGGCTTTAGGGTGATGAGTTTTTACCCAGTTTTCAATATAAATCGTAGCAATTCCATAGGCTTGGCGATAAAGTGCGGTTTTTTCGGCTGAATCACGGTACCATTTAATTGATTGTTTTAATTCGGTCTGATTAGCGGTTGGCGAGCATATGGCGCTTTCATTGGCCTCGGCAAATACCAGAGTAGTTCCGGTTAACAATAGTAATGCACAGACTAGTTTTTTCATATTTTATTTCCTCAAAAAAATTATCCAAAAACTGCAGTTAAAACCTTATACAAAATCGCTGAAAAAATCGCGCTGATCGGCAGGGTAATGCACCAGGCAATTGCCATTTGTCGTACCACTTTCCAATTGATCCCTTTGCCGGTATAGCCTGCACCCATGATTGAACCTGAAGCGGCTTGGGTAGTACTGACCGGTAAACCAAAATGCGAGGCGGCTAAAATTAGTGCACCGGAACTTAATTCGGCTGAAAAGCCATTCGCGGGCTTTAATTTTGCCAACCTTGAACTGAGGGTTTTAATAATTCGCATCCCACCAGCCAATGTTCCGCCAGCCATTGCTACGGCACAAATAATGATAACCCAGTTGGGAATAGTTGACGCATCATGAACAATCCCAAAGCTAAACAATGCCAAGGTTATTACTGCCATAGTTTTCTGGGCGTCATTGGAGCCGTGGCTATATGCCAGAAGACTTGCCGATAACACCTGCAATTCACGGATAAAATTATTGGTTTTACGTGGTTGCTGGTTTTTTTGCATTAATAGTGACATGATTACCATGATAAACAGCGCGACAAAAAATGCTAAAAATGGTGAAAACAGCATCGGCAGGATAACTTTATTGAATAAGCCGCTCCATTTAACCGCACTATATCCTTCGGAGGCAATTACGCCGCCAATTAATGAGCCAATCAAGGCATGCGATGAGCTGGATGGAATACCAAAAACCCAGGTAATCAAATTCCACGTAATAGCCGAAATTAAGGCGGCGATTAATAACATATGACTGACCAAATGCGAATCAAATAACCCGCTGGTAATCGTTTTTGCTACGCCGGTACTAAAATACGCGCCGATAAAGTTAAAAATTGCCGCAATAATAATTGCCTGATAAGGAGACAATGAGCGGGTAGCAATCGGGGTTGCTACCACATTGGCAGTATCATGGAATCCATTAATGAATTCAAATCCTAGTGCCACAACAATTATGGCAATCAAAACCATTGAAGTAAGCATAATTATTGTTCCTTAACCGAAATTTGCATAATTAAATCTGCGACATTGGCACTGGTATCGATTGCTGATTCGATACTTTTGTAAATTTCTTTTAATTTCATAATTGTTAAGGTATCAAAATTGCCGGAATACATTTCTTTCATCGCATGGCGCAAGTCTTCAATCGCGCTGTCATCAAATTCATCGGTTTTTTGATCATCAAAACTGATCCGTTCATAATTGCCGTTTTTGAGCGCCGCCATCATATCCACCAATACTTTGGTAATGTTTTGCAGGGTAGTTGCACTTTTGATTAAGCAATCATCGGCTTTGGCATCAATACTGTAAATTTTGAGTTTTTGATTGATTTTTATGATACGTTTGGTTAATTTTAATAGTAAAACCGATAATTCCTGAATGTCACCGCGATCAATTGGGGTAATAAATTGATTATTCAGTTCGACCAAGATTTTTTTGTTAACTTCAACGGCTTTTTGACGTTGATTACGCATGTCGATTGATAACTGAGCTTCTACCGAACTATCATTGGTATTGATAATATTGGTGAAGATTCGCGATGATTCATGAGCGGCTTTAGCGCCTTCTTCAAATAAATTGAAAAAAACTTCACCTTTGTTGGGAATAATTGAACGGATTAATTTACGTAGCATTTCTACTGTCCTTTAAATAAAGTCGTTGGGGATGAGTGTTGATTATTGTGATTATGGCAAAGAGTAATTGAAGATCGCAGAGGGAAAGAGATATTGAGGTTTTGTTGGCACTGTCGATACATAAAATTACCTATTTAGAATTAATAATAACTGGTGTAACCAGATTCAGGAGGGATTATATTCGTAAACGATTTGTGCTGGCAAAAAAAATGCCATGATTGCGTGAAAAAATAAAATATATAATAAATACAGTTTAATACTAGTTGATATTGTCGAGAAAAATTAGGAAACGTTTGTAGATGGAGTTTATTTTGCTGGCTAATCTGGGGCAAGTAGCAGTTAATAGGGAAACAGCCACTTGCCCAATGTAAGTATATGGGTAATATCAATAATTAACTGATGTTACCTACCGCTCGTTCTTTAACACTGAGTTATTGATTTTTCCTCATGGTGCGCTGATTTTACGGGTGCAATCAGCGCGCAAAATCGTCAAACTCAATAACTTGGCGCTAAAATATAGGTGCGCGCGTAACATTACTAGTTAATACAAATAGGTTAGCATTAATTGTGCTTCATAATAGCCATTAGGAATTTCCGGATCGTTGGCTGCCTGATCGATGTAACCATAGCCACCGAAGATTGTTAATCCCTTAATTTGTGGAATGGCATAACTGATAGTTAAATCATATTCACGTGCGGAGGGAACAAAACTGGTCTGGAAATAAGCCGCACTGGCTCCAATTTGTAGTGCATCATCAAGAAAGCTGACGGTCGGCGCAATTTTTAATGCTTGTCCAGCGGAGCGGTCCACGAGTCCAGTAATCCAACTGGTAGTATATAATGGGTCGGTTGCCAGGGTGTAAGTATAGGGTGAAATGATATTGCCGTTCATGGCGCTGTCAGACGGCCCCCAGATATTATTGTAGCCGAGTTTTAAATTGAGCCAATCATAGGTCATGCCTAGCTGCAATCCCAACATATTGCTTTGGATATTTTGGCCAAAACCATTATTATTTAACATATTGTTGGTACTGCCAAACTGGTAGGCGCCTTGGGCACTGATGGTAAAACTGAGCTGATTATTGGCTTTCAGATTAAGATCGCTATCGGCATAAAGCAGATTTGAATAATTGTTAAACTGGTAACCCCACAGACGGAAATTCAGGTTATTATTCCAGCCATTCCAGGTACTGCCCAGTGCCACTGTTCCTGCGGTTGTGGTACTGCCAGTGGCAGTTTGTGGATCAAGCAGTAAATTGTAGTAGCTCTGATCATTAAATCCGGTTTCACCCAGTAGTTGAGCTTTATTGATCGCTAATGCACTTAATAACCACCCACCGCCAAGGTAAGCATTGGCGGATGCGCCTTGATAAGTTACCAGATTCAAGGCGTTATTTTGATAATATGTTAACCACGGATTATTGTTAATTCCAATCCAGCCGACATCAACCTGGATTAGCTCGGCAAACTTATATTCGACAAATAGTTCCTGAATTGCGATTTGCTCTTTGATGGATAAACCCAATGCTTGCTGGTCGATTTGACTGGGGTTAATCTGATTGGAATATGGATTCATCATGGTTAGAAATCCGCCGACTGAGAAACCGCCAACACTACCGGTTTGTCCGAATAAATTGATTCCGCCACCATAGTTATTGCCGCCATTTTGATCGTAATAGCTTGCTGCGGCTTGAACATTCCATGTTCCATCATTAAAAAGCCGTCGAGCAACTGAGTGCGATTCCAGTGCACTTTCGACCGGTTGTTGGTTACCGGCCAAACTTGGCATATTTAGATAAGGATTTTGCAGATAGTTATTGGGGGAAATATAGCTGGCTGTTTCATGGCTGGTTTCTTCTTCGCGTGATTCCTCTTCTGGGGTTATTGCAAACAAGCTGGCACTGCATAAACATGCTGAAATCATTAATATTTTGCGGTTCATCATTTTCCTTTTGGGCTTTGATAATATAGACTGGTTAACTCTCTAATTCAGAGTAAGGTTCAATTTGTAGCAACTCAGTACTAGGTTGACTGGTCGCGAGCGATATTATACATAAGAATGAGAATCATTATCAAGTGTGAAAAGTTTCGTGGTGATGAAGACACTTATTTCCATCACTTAAATTTTATGGAATTATGCCGGGTATCTATATGTTATGATTGGTGAAATATTTTGCGTGATGCTTAAGTTGATTTGGGTGGAAACACGCATGACAAATTTGTCACTAGTATTATATTGGTTCTCATAATGGATAAAATCAATCATGCCGCCACAAGAATTTTAGTAACTATCCATGCTGAAATCGACTAAAATAGCGTGTGATACTGGAGCTTTTATTGATACAAGTTAAAAAGGATTAAGGAAAATATGCAAATAGCCACTTGGAATGTAAATTCATTAAAGGTTCGCTTGCCACAAGTTTTGCAATGGCTAGCCAGCTCTGCTTGCGATGTTTTGGCCTTACAGGAACTCAAATTGGATAATCCGGTCAATGAAACGTTAATTGAAGAATTTAAAGCTAACGGCTATCATTACATTTATAATGGGCAAAAAACGTATAATGGGGTCGCATTAATCAGCAAATTTCCGATGACTGAGGTGGTTTATGATATTCCCAATTATCAAGATGCACAAAAACGGATAATTACTGCAACAATCAATGGCGTACGCGTTATTTGTGCGTACTTTGTTAATGGCGAAGCTCTTGATAGTGCTAAATTTGTTTATAAATTGGAATGGCTTGGTGCCTTGCATGATTATGTTAAAAATCAACTTCAACTCTATCCGCAGCTAATTTTACTTGGCGATTTTAATATTGCGCCGGAAAATCGTGATACCTATGATTCTGCATTATGGGATGGTAAAATTTTGTGTAGCAAAGAAGAACGTGAAAAATTTCAACAATTGCTGGAATTGGGATTGGTTGATTCTTTTAGGTATTTTAACCCAGAAGATAAACAATTTACCTGGTGGGATTACCGCAATTTTGCCTTTCGCCGCAAGCTGGGTTTGCGGATTGATCACATTTTGGTTACTGACTCAGTAATAAAGCAAGCCAGCCAATGCATTATTGATCTTGAGCCTCGCCGGTGGGAACGCCCATCGGATCATACGCCGGTGGTTTTATCGCTAAATCTGTTATAATTGCGAGCTATTCGGCTGTGACCGAATAGCTGCCGCGCTTGTGTGACCTTGCAAGTGGTGGCATAATTTAAAATCGCTTTTTAATGGCGATTTTCTGTCATTAACTGTTTTTTAATGGTGCAGAAGCATTATGTCTAATTCTAAGATTCAACAGTATCCACAGTTATTGTGGTTTATTCAATTATCCTATACCGCAGTTATTCTGTTGGCTAACTGGTTTGATATCCGGATGATTAAAATCGGTTCCATCGAAACCGATGCCGGAACACTGATTTTTCCATTCACCTTTATTTTATCTGATCTGATTACCGAAGTTTATGGCTATAAATTTGCCCGGCGGGCAATTTGGGTCGGCTTTATGTTTAATTTTGTGTTTGTGCTTTATGGACAACTAATTATTCATCTACCGTCACCGGACTATGCTTTAGCGACTAATGATAAATTTGACAGCTTGTTAGGGTTTAATGCGCGGATTATTATAGCTTCCACGATTTCTTATTTATGTGCCGAGCCGTTGAATTCATTTATTATGGCAAAATTAAAGTTAAAAACCGGCGGGCGGCTGATGTGGCTGCGCTTTGTTAGTTCTACTGCGGTGGCAGCACTCTTTGATAGCTTTTTATTTGGAACGCTAGCGTTTTATGGAACTATGCCGGTAAGTGATCTGCTGATATTTAACGGTACGATGTGGGCAATTAAAGTGTTTATTGAAATTTGTGGTTTGCCGTTATCGTTGTCATTGGCACGGCGTCTTAAACGCCACGAGGAATTGGATATGTATGATGTTGGAACCAAATTTTCGTTATTTACTCTCGAAGCTAGTTATGCCAAAAGCAATAATCATTACTCAAGCTAAGTTGACAGCTGTTGAAACATTAGTTTATTCATCGCAATATCGTGACAAAAAATAAAGAATTAATCGTGGTTGGCGCGCATTAAACACCAAATATCAACCTGACGTGCGCCGCGCTGTTTACATAATCGCGCTAGTTCGTTGACGGTAGTGCCAGTTGTCACCACATCGTCAATCAGGGCAACGTGTTTGTTTTCAAGATTAATGTTGATGGCGAAGGCGTTTTCCAGATTGTGCAGGCGCTGGATGCGATTTAAGGTGGCTTGTGATTGGGTCGCTTTAATCCGTGTTGCTTGAGCTAGTTGGATTTGTGGGTAGTGGTTATGAAATTCGCGAACTAATTCCAGCGCCTGATTGAAACCGCGCTGACGTTGGCGAGTGATATGCAGCGGAACTGGAATCATTAAATCCGGCAAATGCGTTAATTGTGCTACCAACCGCCGATAAAAGATTTGGCTTAATCCGCGGCTATATTCTAGTCGGTTATAATATTTGAGCTGGTGTAACACGTGGGTTAAAGGAAATGTATATTCACAGGCCGCAATGATCCGCTCAAAATAAAAGTGATTATCCTGACAATTTTTACAGCGAATTTCCTTGGGTGGTAAATAAATCAAGCAGCGCGGACAACGTGGTAGCTGCCGTTGTGGTTGTAGGCTAGTTAAACATTGCGAGCAAACTTGCTGGCGGCTTTTGTCGGCGCATAAAATACAGCGCTGCTCCCAGATCAATAATTGGTCTATCAAATTAATTAATTTTTGTAAAGTTTTATTCATGAATGAAATTAGCCATAAACTGGTGCGACAGATTTTGAATCATAAGTTTAGCAAGCCATCAGACATCGAGCCGGTTTTTCAGGAATTAGCCGCGCGGGTTAGCTCCAGATTGGATTATATCAGGATCAATCCGCAAACGGTTCTGGATTGTGGCAGTGGCTACGGAATTGATCTTAAACTTCTGGAGGCGCGTTATCCGCAAGCACAGATTATCGCACTAGATAGCTGCTTTAAATTTCTTCAAGACCTAAGACCACCGGTTAGCATAACGGCGCGGCTGGCGCAGGTCTTTGGAAGAAAAAACGCTAATTCAGACTTTATCTGCAGTGATGCCAGTGTGTTGCCATTGCGTTCAGGCTCAATTGATTTGGTTTATAGTAATTTATTATTACCCTATCTTAATGACTATCGCCAATTTTTTGCTGAAATTTCGCGGGTATTAAAGGTCGGTGGCACATTTTGCTTTTCCGGTTTGGGCGTGGATTCGGCCAAAGAGTTGCGTGCATTGGGTCTATCGACTTATACTTTTCCAGATATGCACGATATTGGTGATAGTTTACTGGCGGCAGGTTTTTCCAATCCGGTGGTTGATACCGAATATTTAACACTGGATTATGATAGTCTTGAGGTTTTGTTGATGGATGCGCAAAACATTGGCTGCGGTGCTGCTATTAACTTGCCGCCATTATCTGCCGAGATTATTGCTAATCTACGAAGTCAACGCAAAAAATTACCGGCACAATTGACTCTCGAATTATTTGTTGCTCATGGGTGGAAAGATAAAGTTTCGTTTAGTGATCGCGAAGTCATTCAGTTTATGCCAAAATCAGCCCGTTGATTTTTTCTGTATTGGCTCATTATATGATTAACTTTTAGAGTCAGCCTGTAGCATCGATTGTTTTGTAAAGCAAATATTACTCACAGATGTTTTTTATATTCTTCACTCATCAAATGATAAAGATATTCCGACAGCTCCCGGCGGCAACCAAAACTGCCGGCATTAACTGCTGGTAATTCAATAATAGTCGTTTTAAATCCATTGCATTTTAACGAATTTATTACATTCTGATAAAAATTTTGGCGGGCATAGCTCATTGGATAAGCTATGTTGCCATTTTTATAGCGATAAATCAAAACCACCGGAATGATGGTACTCTGCGCTAAAATTGCCGCTTCCAGAATAGAGGATTTAAAAGGTAAGATTTTATGCCCATCGTTAACCGACCCCTCAGGAAATAATCCGATACATTTACCGGCAATCAGCTCTTCACTGATGTTTTGATTTACTTTCAAAATATCACGCTTGTTGCTGCGATTAATGAAGATTGTTCCACCGGCGCGAATTAATCGGTTTAAAAACGGCCATTTTTGCATTTCGGTTTTACCGACGAAGTTAATATAATAGAGGGTATATAATACCGCAACGTCCAGCCATGAAAAATGATTGGCAATTACCATAGTGTTGTGGGCAAAGTAATTGCTCGGTTTGGTAGTTCGGTACTCACGGTGCATACCGACAGTTTTTAGCGTAATAATCGCCCAATTTTTGACAATCTTGGCGCGCTGCTGATAATTTAATAACGGGACAAATAAGACCACCACGAAAGAAATTGCCGCAACTACCAATAAAAGGCAAAAACGCACTAGTGCAAAAATATAGTTAAACATCAGTGGTTCGGTTCCTTCTGCGAACAAAGAATTAGCGTTTGTTCACATAAAAAGCTTGGGAATTACTAAATAAGTTTGTTACAATAATCCTCTAGATTATATTATTTGAGCATTATGAATACTGATTATTCCCAGATTAAAGTTTTATTTGTTTGTACCGGTAATATTTGCCGTTCGCCACTTGCCGAGGGGTTGTTTAATGCCTATCTGCAACAACATAATCTCTCAACCCGTTTTATCGTTGATTCTGCCGGAACCTCATCGTATCACATTGATGATTTAGCCGATCGGCGGGCGCGGGAAGTTGCCAAACAAAATGGTACACTGCTTACCCACCGCGCGCGTCAGTTTTTACCCCATGATTTCGATAAATTTGACTACATCTTAGTGATGGATCATCTCAATTATGATGCCATAGCTAGTCAAACCGACAATCAGCAACATCTTGATAAAGTATTGCTGTTTCGCTCTTTTGATAATGAAAATCCGGATGTTTATGAAGTGCCGGATCCTTACTATGGCGGATTATCCGATTTTGTCGAAGTCGGCGAAATCCTTAATCGTTCAATTGAAGGTTTTATTACTTTTTTACGCGAAAATCGTTACCTTTGAATTAGCTACCGCTACAATCTTTGGGCAGATAACGTTTGGCAATGTTTGAACTACAACTCCACACCACTTCGCTTTTTTCAAAATTTCCGTTAAATTGAATGTAGGGTGCCGCTAACTCAATATCGCGCCCATCTTCAAGATTGGGAATAATGTTGGTATTGATATAGGCATAAATATTTACCACTTGACTACCTTGTTCTTTGCGGGCGACCACACTTTTAATATAAGTTCCCTGAATTTCAAATGGTTGTGGCAAGCCAAAGGAAGTATTAGTTAGCTCGCCGTCTTTATTAAATCCTGCGTGCAATACGGCATAATCATTTAAGGCATTTTGAATTGGTTGTGCCAATAAAAATGCTTCGTGAATTTTATTGCGGGTCACATAGGCTGAATAAGTCATTTTTATGGTAAACCCGATAATGACAATTATCAGCAATGAAATAAAGGCGTAAATATATTTGGTTCTTTGAGTCATTTCACTAATCTTTTGGTTATTATTTGAACAGCCTCGATTTTTTTGTACTGAGTAGAGGCTGAACGATAGTTATATTTTCTAATTGAGGGCAGTATTTTAGCATAGAGTAGCTGGTTTTTTCATTCTTTGTCATCAATGCCGCTGAGCCTGAAAAATTAATCCTTGCTGGTGGATATTATCCATGTTATAAATGGTGTTTTAATGGTGGTCGAAAAGTGCTAAAATATTGCGAATTTTAATAAAACTAATGAGGTATAAATATGCATAATTTATTTAGTACTCTGGATAAAATTCATACATCCAGTGGTAAGTCTTATCATTATTATTCTTTGCCTAGATTGGCGCAGTCTGGTTTTAATCTAAAAAAACTCCCGGTATCAATTCGTATTGTCCTAGAAGCGGTTCTGAGAAATTATGATGGCATCAAAATTAACGAAGAGCACGTCAAGCAATTGGCTACTTGGAGCGCAGCTGCCGAACGGTTAGACGAAATTCCGTTTGTGGTAGCGCGGGTGGTATTGCAGGATTTTACCGGGGTACCATTATTATGTGATTTAGCGGCAATGCGTAATGTAGCCGCAAAATTGGATAAAGATCCTAAAGTGGTTGAACCACTGGTTCCGGTTGATTTGGTGGTTGATCACTCGGTGCAAATTGATTACTATGGTAATAAAAATGCCTTACGCGAAAATATGGAATTGGAATTTGAGCGCAATAATGAACGTTATCAATTCATGAAATGGGGAATGCAGGCGTTTGATACTTTTGGTGTGGTCCCGCCGGGAATTGGAATTGTGCATCAGGTAAATCTGGAATATTTATTCCGTGGCGTACAGCATAAAGACGGTGTGATTTATCCGGATACCTTGGTGGGAACCGATTCGCATACTACGATGATTAATGGCGTTGGTGTGGTAGGCTGGGGCGTCGGTGGGATTGAAGCCGAAGCCGGGATGCTGGGACAACCGGTATATTTCCTGACACCGGATGTAGTAGGAGTGGAATTAAAAGGTAAATTAAACGAGGGAATTCTGGCTACCGATTTGGTATTGACGATTACCGAAATGTTACGTAAAGAAAAAGTTGTTGGCAAATTTGTTGAATTTTTTGGTGAGGGTGCTGCGAGTTTGTCGGTTACTGACCGTGCGACAATTGCCAATATGGCGCCGGAATATGGCGCAACTATGGGCTTTTTCCCGGTTGATGATGAAACTGTGCGGTTTATGCGTGCTACCGGTCGCCATGAAGAAGACTGCGAAGTGTTTGAAAAATATTTCAAAGCACAAGAATTATTTGGAATACCTAAAGCCGGTGATATTGAATATAGCAAAACTTTGAGTTTGGATTTAGCGACGATTAAACCATCATTGGCCGGTCCAAAACGCCCGCAAGATCGGATTGAACTGGATAAAATGGCGGCAACTTTTGATTCATTATTTGTCAAACCAATTGCCGAAAATGGTTTTAACAAATCGGCCGCACAATTAAGCGAGCGTTATGAAACTAAGGCGGGAATTGATATCGGTAATGGTGATGTTTTAATTGCCGCAATTACCTCTTGTACTAATACCTCTAATCCGAGCGTATTGTTGGCTGCCGGTCTATTAGCGAAAAAAGCGGTTGAAAAAGGCTTGAAAGTTCATCCCCGGGTAAAAACCTCATTGGCTCCCGGTTCACGAGTGGTGGCCGATTATTTACAGCAAGCCGGTCTGCAACAATATCTTGATCAACTCGGCTTTAATATTGCTGCTTTTGGTTGTACCACCTGTATCGGGAATGCCGGGGATTTACGTCCGGAATTCAATGAAACCATTGTTGATAAAGACGTAGTTGCCTGTGCGGTATTATCCGGTAACCGCAATTTTGAAGCGCGGATTCATCCGAATATCAAGGGTAATTTCTTAGCCTCTCCGCCATTGGTGGTGGCCTTTGCGTTGATGGGTAAAGTGAATGTCGATTTGACGAAAGAGCCAATCGGTAAAGGAAGTGATGGCAATGATGTGTTCTTGAAAGACATCTGGCCTACTAGTGCTGAAATTTCGGCGTTATTGCCGTTGGCACAAAATGCGGCAACGTTTAAACGCCTGTATTCGGATTTTACCAAAGATCATGATTTATGGAATAACGTTAAATCGGCAACCGGCAATGTTTATACTTGGCCGGAGTCAACTTATATTGCTGAACCGCCGTTTTTTGGTGATTTCACTATGCACGCCGGTAAAATTCATTCAATTTCTGGTGCTAAACCATTATTGATTTTGGGTGATTCGGTGACAACCGATCATATTTCGCCAGCCGGTTCATTTAAAGCCACGACACCAGCCGGTAAATATTTATTGTCGCGCGGAGTTGAGGCTAAAGATTTTAATTCCTACGGTTCGCGACGTGGTCATCATGAAGTGATGATGCGCGGGACTTTTGCCAATGTGCGGATTAAAAATCTGATGATACCAGCTAAAGCTGACGGTTCGCGGGTTGAAGGCGGCTTTACTTTGTATAACGGCGAACAAACCACGGTCTATGAGGCAGCGATGCAGTATGTGGCAAATAATGTGCCAACTATCGTGATCGCTGGTGAAGAATACGGAACTGGTTCATCACGCGATTGGGCAGCCAAAGGAACTCAGTTACTGGGGGTTAAGGTAGTTATTGCCAAGAGCTTTGAGCGCATCCATCGTTCCAATTTGGTGGGGATGGGCGTTTTGCCGTTGCAATTTAAAGCCGGAGATTCTGCCGAGAGCTTAAAATTGACTGGTAGTGAGGTTTTTGATGTCCTAGGCGTTGATGAAAAGCTTAAAGCTCAGCAGGAATTAACACTGAAGATTACCTACGCCGATGGTCAAGTTAAGCAACTTCCGGTGCTATGCCGGATCGATACGCCTATTGAAGTTGAATATTATCGTCATGGCGGAATTTTGCCGTTTGTCTTACGCGAAATTTTGGCTAAATGATGATATTCTTTTGATGCTGAATTGTTGATCTTAAAAACCAAAACCCGGACTTGTTCCGGGTTTTGGTTTTTAAGGGATTATGCTTTACAAAAAACAAAGTTTTTGGTAGCGTAAGCTACTTGCATTTTATGAGCCCAGCGAGGCTTCACTTTTAATGTGCGGTCATAATAAAATAGCATATTATCCGCGGTTTTTAGGTTGTTGCTTTCGTCCTGAGACCTATCAACGTTATTGAAAGCGCGCATTAATTGGGCGCTATCATAGACTTTATAATAATTAATCATCTCCTGATAATTATTAAACTGTAGTTTTTGCGGCGTTTTTCTGGTCCAAGAAAATTGGCCTTTGGCAAAAATGACGCTACAGGCGTCTTGATTGTTATCATGCATCCGGTTGATAACGACCCGGTTAATTAATTGACATTCTTTATCTGATGTTCCACGACATTCTTTATAAAGGTTAATGGCCATGCACAGGTGCGCCGAGACAACTAACATTCCTTTACTCCTTGTGGGAAATTATATGAGATCCTTTTAGCAAAAGCAAATCATTAAAAAATTTTTTCAAACACTAAGTGTAGAAAAAGCGAAAGAGCGAGATTGTTACATAGATAGTTTGCAGTTGTCAAGTTATTGAAAATATAAGTGCTTGAATATATTGTGTATTTGAAATTGTGCTCTTGCCACATAATCGCTTGAATTGACTAAAAATAGTTGTTTTTTACTGTTTGAGTTGTTTTGTGACGGGGAAAGTTTATTAAAATTGTAGCAAAATAATACGATAAATTTTCAAAATTGTGTTGTATTTGTGGTGTGGGTGTTAAGCGTTGCAAATAAAAAGGTCTGAGCGATTCAGACCATTTTTAAATTTTTTCGAGAAATTTGCTTAATTCCGGGGGTAGTGGGCAATTTAGTTCACAGATTTGTCCGGTTAACGGATGGGTAAATTGCATATGATGAGCGTGTAAAAACATGCGCTTTAATCCCGATTTCTGTAACTGGCGGTTTAGTTCAAAATCACCATATTTTTCATCACCGGCAATCGGATAGCCTAAGTGTTGGCAATGGATGCGAATTTGGTGGGTTTTGCCGGTCTGTAGATCAGCATTGACCAAAGTGTAATTGGTGTATTTATTGACTACAGTAAAGATGGTATGGGCAAATACACCGTGCTCGGGATCTATTTTAACTCGCCGCTCGCCGTCTTTATTGAGGTATTTGTGAATTGGCGCTTTGAGGTTCCGTTTATCATCAACCCATCGCCCAAGGGTAAGGGCATAATATTCTTTAGTGATTTGGTTATTTCGCATCATATCTTGAATTGAAACCAATGCCAGGCGTTTTTTAGCTAAAATCAAAATTCCAGAGGTCTCCTTATCTAAGCGATGGGCTAACTCCAAAAATTTATAATTCATTCCCTTGCGAAGTTGTTCAATTACGCCAAAAGCCACGCCACTGCCGCCATGACAAGCGACTCCAGCGGGCTTATTTATAATCAAGAAATAATCATCTTCAAAGATAATCGGGAAACTCGCGGCTGGAATTATTTTGCTACGATCGATATCGGTAGCGGCAATTCGAATTGGTGGAATTCTTATTATATCGGCAAGAGCTACCTTGGTACTAGCCTCACAGCGAGCCTTATTTATGCGCACTTCGCCACTGCGAATTATCCGATAAATATGGCTTTTGGGAACACCTTTTAAGAGTTTGACGAGGAGATTGTCAATTCGCTGGTTATGATCGGATTCCTGCACGTTATAATAATTTATTTGTTTATGATTGATTTCATTCATTGTGAGTCCCATTTTAGTTTATAATTCTACCTTAATTATCTTATATTGCCATAATTGTAACCGATTTCTTTTGTTTCCGTGAAGAATGGATGTGTCCTGTCTAGCAGCGGGTGTCTTTACGATGAGGCGTTAACAGTAATTTAGCTGGCGCAAAGAATTTATCGAAGCAATGGCGCGACCGAATAACGATTCTTGAATTAAGTATTGTTGCGGATAATAATAAATAAGATAGTTAATATTATTAAAAAGTATACAAATTGCTGATTACTACTAATTATAATCGCATAATTTGGCAGGTAAATTAACTTTCAATAGCCTTAAACCGCGGTAAATCAGCTGCAACGATAGCGATTTATTAAATTGAAAAGTGTTGATTTGTTGTCAAAAATGATAAATTAATTTGAAATAAATTAAACTTACAGCAAGACTTAAAAAAATTTTACAGTATTAAGGAATAAACAACTTATTTAGCAATGTGTTAATAAAATTGAAGATTGCAAGTTAGATATCCAAATAAACTTAGTTCTCTTGGCTATAAATTTTATATAGTACTTACATTTGTAGGGGGTATATAGGTTATTGCGTTGAGGTTTTGAGTTTGATTGGATATATAGAAATAAGATTAAATCGCACGATTAAAAAACTAGAGCGTATAGTAAATTATAGACAAACTGGTGGTGCTGCTTGCGTTGTTGTATTCGGTTAATATTGGATTGATTGAGCAAAATTAAGCCGGGAATTAAAGCTTAATTTTGATCGTGGTTGTAGGTAATTTACTAATTTTATTTTTAATTAAGGATTATGGCAGTAGTTTAATTGGCCTTTAATAGGGTTTAGTTAAGCATGAAGAGAATGTTATTTAACGCAACGTATGCCGAAGAGTTGCGGGTTGCTTCCGTTGAGGGGCAGCGGTTAATTAATTTTGATATTGAGACTAGCAGCAAAGAGCAGCGCCGCGGCAATATCTACAAAGGCTTTATCACTCGCGTAGAGCCATCACTGGAAGCTTGTTTTGTTGATTATGGTACCGAAAAACAGGGCTTCTTGCCATTTAAAGAAATCGATTATCGTTATTTACCGGAAGTCAACGGACAACGGATCAAAGAGTTTGCCAAATTACCAGTGGGAACCGAATTAATTGTTCAGGTTGAAAAAGATGAGCGTGGTAACAAAGGTGCTGCGCTTACCTCATATGTGACTTTACCAGGTCGTTATTTGGTATTAATGCCGAATAATTCGCGCGCAGGTGGCATTTCACGCCGCATCGAAGGGGAAGAGCGTGATGAGTTAAAATCACTGATGGCACAGCTGGAAATTACGCATGGTATGAGCGTAATTCTGCGTACTGCAGCCTTGGGACGGGTAATTGAGGAATTGCAGTGGGATTTGACCTATCTACTAAAATTATGGGATGCTATTCAATCGGCTGCCGCTGAACAAAAAGGTTCATTCCTGATTTATCAGGAAAGTAGTTTGGTTATCCGTTCTATCCGCGACCATTTTACGCCGGACATTTTGGAAGTATTAATTGATACCGAAGAAGTTTACACTCAAGCACGGCAGTTCATGTTACACGTTATGCCACACTTTGCCGAACGAATTAAACTTTACCGCGATGATGTGCCGTTATTCTCACGCTTTCAAATTGAGCATCAAATTGAATCGGCCTATGCACGCGCAGTACACTTACCTTCCGGTGGTTCAATTGTTATTGATCATACCGAAGCACTAACTGCGGTCGATGTCAATTCGGCTAAAGCCAATAAAGGTGCTGATATTGAAGCAACCGCTTTTGCCACCAATCTTGAAGCGGCAGAAGAAATTGCCCGCCAACTCCGGTTGCGCGATTTGGGTGGTTTGGTGGTGGTTGATTTTATTGATATGGAAAATCAAAAAAATCAGCGCGAGCTTGAAAATCATTTCAAAAATCAGCTTGGTTACGATCGTGCCCGGATTCAGATGGGTAAATTATCACGGTTTGGACTGTTGGAGTTATCGCGGCAGCGCTTGCAATCGTCACTGGATGAGTCGTCAACTATTGCCTGTCCTCGTTGCTGTGGTGTTGGCACTATTCGTGGGATTGAATCAACTGCGCTACATGTATTACGGATTATTCAGGAAGAAGTGGTTAAAGCCGGTTCGCATTTATCCGCATTCCATGTCCAGTTGCCGGTGGATGTTGCGACCTACCTATTGAATGAACGGCGTGATGACGTCGCTAAGATTGAAGCACGGATGAAGGTACGAATTGTATTGGTGCCAAATGTCCATTTGGATTCGCCAAACTACAAAATTAAAAAATTGAACTACGATACCTATGACAGTAATTTCAACAAATCCAGCTACAATTTGGTCGAAACACCGGAAGAGACGCTTAATTACAAATCACAACCAAAAAATGAAGGTACGGCGAATAAATTAGCGGTAGTTCAAAATATTGCACCGGCACAACCGGCACCAATTGTTGAGAAGAAAGAAAAATCCTCATCTGGAATCGGAGCGTTTTTTGCCAAGATTGGGGCATTTTTTGCGGCTAAGCCTGCAGAAGCGCCTAAACCGGCTCGAAACAATGTCCGGGTGGCTCGCGAGGGTGGTAATAAAAATTACAAAAATCGCAATTCTGAGAATAGTCGTGGCGAGAAAAATTCTACTCGTACTAGTGAACGTTCAAATGAGCGTCCTAATGGGAATACCGGCAATAATAAGCTAAGACCGGTTCCGGTAGCTAAGTCTAACGATAAAATTCAGACCGTGCGCCCAAATCAAAGCAATAACGTGCGGACTGACAAGCTTGAGGCAGTTACGGCTGCTGCACCAGTGAGTGCAGCAACACCGGTGAACTCTCCGGCGGTGAAGAATGAGCCGCAACGGAATAATGATAACCGCGATAAACCGCAAAATCAGCAACGCCGTAATAACCAGTCAAATCGTAATAATTCTAACCGCAATACAGAAGGCAATGGTAACCGGATTGTTCAACATCGTCCATCAACACAATTGCCGACTACGGTTAAGAAAGTTCGTGAGAGCGCGGCTTTGACACCAGTGCCGGAAGTAGATCGCTTAAATATCGCGGCGAGTGCGCCTGGTGAATATCTGATATTTACCGCCAGCGGTTCGGGTGCTGCGGTTGGTGCGGTAATCCATAGCGTCGCCAAAGAGGTTGTTCAAGCGCCGGCTAAGCCAGCCGCTGAAGTGGTAAAAACAGAGGCTACGGTTAAAGTGGTGCCAAAACCACCAGTGGTTAGTGAACCAATTAATCTCGGCGATTTACAATTGGTGGCAACCAATGCTGAATTGCTGAACCAACCAGTGCCGGAAATTATATTAGCTAATGTCAAACGTCATTCAGATGTTCCGCGTGAGGAAAAAATTGTTGACCTTAACTTGGTTTTTGAACAAGTAGAAACTAAAAATTAAACGGTGGGTACCAGAATTCTGGTACCTTTTTTATTGCTGCATTGCACAAAGGAGATGATAATGCTTAGCCCTCTTGATATGTTTGCGATAGGAGTCGGTCCATCTAGCTCTCATACTGTTGGTCCGATGAAAGCGGGGTTGGAATTTGCTAATTTATTGGTAAAGACATTGCCGGAGCAGTCCGTTGCTAAAGTCCAGGCTCATTTATATGGTTCTTTGGCGTTAACCGGTGCCGGTCATGGTACTTTTTTGGCGGTGATCAATGGACTTGCCGGTCAGCATCCGAAAACGATCGATCCGGATACCATCTATTCGCGAGTGGATGAGATTAAAGCCAGTAAAAAATTGCTATTGGCGGGCAAATATTTGGTTGATTTTGATTATGATTTGGATCTATTGATTCATAAGGATCAAGCGTTGCCGGAACACGCTAATGGGATGTGTTTTAATGCTTTTGATGGTAACGGAAATATCTTACTGAGTAAAGAATATTTTTCAATCGGTGGTGGTTTTATTCTCGATAAAGAGCAAATTTTATCACGTAAAGAAAGTGAAAGCGGCGCAGGCGCTACCAATGAACCCGCAGTTCCTTATCCGTTTACTACCGCGGCAGAATTGTTTGGTTATTGCAAACTCGAAAATAAATCAGTAGCTGAAATAGTTATGGCAAATGAGGTGGTTACTCGTCCAGCTGCTGAAGTTATTGCTGAAGCGCTGGAAATCGCGGCAGTAATGAGTTCTTCGATTCAACGTGGCTTACAGCAAGAGGGAATTTTGCCGGGGGGACTGGAAGTTCGCCGGCGGGCTCCACATTTATATCATAAGCTAATGAAAGATGATCCCAATTTAGTGTCACATCAGGATCGCCGGCTGTTGGCAATGACCTACGCGATTTCAGTCAATGAAGAAAATGCGGCATTTAGTCGGGTGGTAACTGCACCGACTAATGGTTCAGCCGGAACCATTCCGGGAGTTTTAGAATATTATCGTGAATTTTATCTTGGCGTAAGCGATAAAAAAATCGTAGATTTTATTTTAACGGCTGGTGCAATTGGTAACTTATATAAATACGGGGCTTCGATTTCGGCTGCCGAAGTTGGCTGTCAGGGTGAAATTGGGGTGGCGTGTTCAATGGCGGCTGGGGCGCTAACGGCGGTATTGGGTGGCAGTCCGGTACAAGTGGAAAAAGCCGCAGAAATTGCCATGGAGCATTGTTTGGGAATGACCTGCGATCCGATTGAGGGATTGGTACAAATTCCGTGCATTGAACGCAATGGCGTTGCCGCCAGCAAAGCAATTGATATTGCCAAACTTTCATTACTTGAAACCGAGTCTGGTAAAGTTAGCCTAGATGCGGTAATTCACACCATGCTTGAAACCGGGCGGGATATGAGTAGCCGTTATAAAGAAACAGCGTTGGCGGGGTTAGCAGTAAATGTGGTAGCCTGTTAAATTACGAAAACTAATAAAAAAACATCCGCGGTGTAGCGGATGTTTTTTTATTAGAGCCTGTTTGCTAAGTCTAATGCAAGCGAGAAATCATGATAAATGAGATAAAAAATTATTAAAACAGAGGCGAATAGTTATTCTATTTAACGAGGGTTTAATAAATTTTAAGCCATTTGGTCATATTTCGGAGCTCATTTGGACTTAGCAAACAGGCTCTTAGCTATTGGCATTGCGGATAATCAGCTTTTGATTAAGCTTAACGGTATTATCCGTCAGTTGGTTGTCGCTGGCAATTTGTGTCATAGGTACATTAAATTTTTTGGAAATCGAATACAAGGTATCGCCGGATGCGACGGTGTAAACGGTATTGCCACTAGTCGTAGCTACCGAGGTATTTGCGGCACCGCTATCATCCAGTAGATCAGTGACACTAGTGGAACTTTGTGCCGGTTGCGAAGAGACCGTCGTCGAGTTTGAAGTTGCGGCAGGAGGGTTGTTGTTATTAGAAGCGCTTGTGGCGGTACTAACCGTACCCGCTGCTGCCAGCGCAACAATACCGTCGCTACTTGTTGCAGCTGTCGTCGGTGCAGCGCCGTTAGCCGTAGCGCCCGTAGATGAGTTATTATTATCGGTAGTAGTCATGCCATCAACGATTGGTGCTGTCGCTAATGGCATAGCTGATGAATTATTAACCGGTGTGTTACCGCCAATACTGGCAAGATAAGTTGCTTGATTACTAACCGGCAATAGTAAGCGCTGCGCTGGGTTAACTACATAGGCGGTCGAATTATACTGGGGATTGATTTTTTTATTAATCGCTGGCGATAAATTCGACATATCCATAAACTGATTAACGCTTAGCGGTGTTTGTGGGTTAATTATCGCAAAATACGGTTGATTTTTTAGCGGCGTCAATTTAATACCAAATTTTGCCGGGTTTTGAATGATATTGGCTAAGGCAATAACTTTGGGAACGTATTGTTTGGTCACGTCGCGCACATCTAAGTCATAAAAATTATAGCTGTTGGCACCTTTGACGGCATTATTGATATTGCCTTCCCCCCAGTTATAGGCGGCAATCGCCAGCTCCCAACTACCAAACATGTCGTGGAGATAGATTAGATAGTTTATTGCTGCCCGGGTTGATTTAACAATGTCCTTACGTTCATCCAAGTCCGAATTTTGTACCAAGCCAAAGCGTTTGCCGGAACTGGAGACAAATTGCCACATCCCGGTTGAAATTGCTGCCGGCGAAACTGCATTGGGATTATAGGTGCTTTCGACAATCGGGATTAATGCCAACTCAGTTGGAACGCCGCGCCGCTGCATCTCAGTCACTACAAAATATAAATACGGTGCGGCATTTTGCATGATGATATTGAAATATTTGGGACTGCCATAACGCTTTTCCCAGTATTTAACTTCTTTGGTTTCCTTGTGGTTTAACATAAAACCGTCACGCATCCGCTGCCATAAAATATCTTCATTTTGCACCGGAGTTGCATTGATTTGCTGCATTTGCGCGCTTAAGTCATCTGCCTTGGCAGAAAAAATAATTGAGCAAAATAGTAAGTTAATAAGGGTTCTTTTTGACATGATGGTAATAACGTTTTGAATAACCTAGTAATTTGATATAATAATTGCCGTATATAATACATTGTAACTCAATTTCATTTGTGGTTGCAAGTGTAATTTCTAATTATTTGGATATAATAACAATGCAAAATGAAATCTTGGTGTTATATTACACTAATTCCGGCACGACTCGCGAGCTGGCATTGCAAATTGCACGCGGCATCGCTTCGGTCGCCGGCATGTCGGCGCGAATTCGCACGGTGCCAAAAATCTCTACCGTTTGTGAAGCAGTTGAAGCGGCAATTCCTGATTCCGGCGCGCCATATGTGACCTTGGATGATCTGAAGGAATGTATTGGTGTGGCACTTGGTTCACCGGTTCGCTTTGGCAATATGGCAGCGCCAATGAAGTACTTTTGGGATGGTACTAGCAGTGAATGGTTAGCTGGTTCATTGATCGGCAAGCCGGCGTGTGTCTTTACTTCGAGTAGCTCGCTACATGGTGGACAGGAAAGCTGCTTGTTAAGCATGATGCTGCCGTTATTACATCATGGAATGGTGCTGGTGGGATTGCCATATTCCAATTTACAATTATTAACCACTAGCGGTGGCGGGACGCCTTATGGAGCGTCACATGTTGCGGGAGTTGAAAATAATAATCCAATCAGCAAAGATGAGAAAGAACTGGCTTTTGCCGCCGGAAAACATTTAGCCGAAATTGCGCTAAAACTTAAATAAGAGGATAACTGATGAAAATTTTAGTATGTGCCAAGCGGGTAGTTGACCCGAATGTGCGGGTGAGGATAAAAGCCGATCATAGCAATGTTGAGATTGAACATAGCAAAATGTCGCTGAATCCCTTTGATGAAACGGCGATTGAAGCCGCAGTGCGCTTAAAAGAGCAGGGAATTGCTAGCGAAGTAATTGCGGTATCAATTGGCAATGCCAAATCGGAAGAAACGCTACGGACGGCATTAGCCCGTGGCTGTGATCGCGGAATTTTAATTGCCTGTGATGAAGTTTGTGAACCCATTCATGTAGCGGCGATTCTGGCTGCGGTTTATCAGCAACAGCAACCAAACTTGGTGTTATTAGGTAAGCAGGCAATTGATGATGATGCGAATCAGGTTAGTCAAATGTTAGCAGCTAAATTGGATCTACCGCAAGCAACCAACGCCTCGCTGATTGAGGTCGGTGATAATAGTCTGATCCGTGTCCGCCGTGAAGTAGATGGTGGTACCGAAACCCTGAGTTTACGATTACCGGTGGTGATTAGTGCTGATTTGAATCTTAATGAGCCACGCTTTATCAAATTGCCGCAATTAATGCAGGCTAAAAAAAAGCCCCTCGAAAAATTAACGGTTGCCGAGCTGGGGTTGACACTTCGTCCGCGTAGTCGGATAATCCGTGCCGAAGATGGTGAAAAGAAAAAGAACTGTCACCGCTTGAATTCGGTCGCAGAATTGGTAAATGTATTAGCTGAAATAAAGGTGACAGTAGAATGAAATCATTGATTATCCTTCGACAATCAGGGGAAGCTTCGGCTCAAGGACTTGGCGAATTGGCATCTGCGGCAGCCAAAAT
>CAZATM010000016.1:0-4414 GCA_964488065.1 uncultured Neisseria sp. | reverse complement strand
AAAAGCCGTATTAATCAATTGCATCATTTTAGTATTGCCGCCTTTATCGGGATGATTGGCGCTGGCTAACTTTCGATAAACCTGCTTAATATCGTTTAGTGCATATTGACCATTTTCCAATCCAAATATAACAATTGCATTTTGTAATTTATCCATTTTAAACTACTCCATAAAAGCACATCTATGTTTAGCGCCAACGAGCGCCACCGCTATTTGATTAAGCCGAACCTAAATAATTACGGGTAAAGGGGCTTAGCTCCTTTCAGCCAGAGGCATAACCCACAACCAAACCCACATTTTTTTGTTTTGCGGCTTAATGGCGATACTCGAAAGCATAGACATGCGGTTGCTAGTGCGATTGCGCCAACAGGAAAGTTTTTTAAATTGTTTTATGGAGTTTACGGAGTAAAAGAATTTATAAAAGTTTGGTGCACACGTGAGCTCTGATTAGCAGCTTATGGATATGAGCAGCTAATCAGCTAAGTTTCACGTAGTGTCGTTTATGAAGATTAATTGGATGAAGGAAGAATGACTGAATGCAATTAATTTCACACTCAGCGACCATAGCAGGGCTATGTTTTATCGGCGTTAATAATGTTAGCCGCAAAATGAAATTTAAATCCAAATAAATTAATTTATCTCATTTAAGAATAACGTTATCTTGAGTATTTCAATCATATTGTTGATTTTTTCTT
Source organism: uncultured Neisseria sp. (assembly GCA_964488065.1). Taxonomy (GTDB): domain Bacteria; phylum Pseudomonadota; class Gammaproteobacteria; order Burkholderiales; family UBA11063; genus Aquella. The sequence goes on along the minus strand of CAZATM010000016.1, from coordinate 3,719 downwards.
TAATCCGCTGATTACCATATCCTAAACTAAAGCCATCTATTTTAGAGTTTGGATCTATCTTATGTCCTGTAATTTCTGTTAACGTGCAGTAAAAAATATGTTCATTAATTCCTTCGACTTTTGTTTCTATATTTTTGTATGTTGTGCTTGCTAACTCTGATGGTGAAGAAGATGCAACAACATTGCCAAATGGCACAAATTGAACATTGTAACCTCTTAGTTCCTCTAATAATTTAATACAAATTTTAATGTTTTCAGCTTTATACATAACTTGCCCTTTTTATTTATAAATGATTACAAGCTATATGTAGAGCTAAATCTGTATAACTCAAGTAAGTATATGAAATTATTATAAGTAGTTACAATAATGGATATTTTAATCTTTGTGATATATGAAAAAAGCAAAGTTGCCCGCAAATTAAGAGGACAACTATTGTTATGTATACGATTATAAACCAGTAAAATAAAAATATTTCAATTGCTCAGCTAAAATTTTCTCAGTTCTACCTTTACGATAAACAAACTCAATCCCAGCAAACAACTGCCGGAGCTTATCCGCAAAACCATCATCAGTAAAATAGATAACCTGTTTGATAATCCCTCGCTCTTTGATATCCATGTATTGCCCAATAACTTCCTGATAACGTTTTCTGGATTTTATAGTACGCTCATATTCAATTGCCACTTTATCACCCGTCGGATTGATACAGGTATAATCCGGAATCTTGGGAACTTTATCATTGCGCTTTTTTAGTAGTCTGGCTAAATGCCAAGCGCTCTGAAATGAGTGATACCCCTGAGCTTCAAGCTTAAAGCGGATTTGCTGCAATTTCAAATCATGATAGATGGTTGCCGAATTAACCCGGTTAACATCTCTAAGCTCTGGTATTTCCTGATTGCCGTCAACCGCAAACATTATTCCGGTGTTGGTCGGCTGAAATACTGCTATTGGTCTGGCTAATCCGGTATCAACCTCGTGTTTGCTAAGATAGTTTTTCTCACACAGATTACGGGTAATCCGCATTACCGTTTGTTTGGGAACACCCAGCAATATTGCCAAGTTCTCCAAACTAGAGTAATTTTCTTCCAGCAAAAAGCGTAATACTTTATTTACCCGCTGATTGAAGATTGCCATCTTCTCGGCATGGGGTAATCTAGAACAGGTAATCAGATTTGCCGGAGCTGCCTTTTTGCTGTTGGCCGTTACCTGAATTGCTGTTATTTCCTGATTGTTCATGATGGGGTGTTCCTTTAAAATTATTGCTACTGTCATTACTATTATTTCTACGACTTTCTGTATCTCCAGTATTTTTTTTACGTAATTGCTGCCACTTATTGGCATCATCCACCGGAGCAATTATCGCCTTACCATTAACCCCAGCTTTAACCATAACCGGACTGGTTTTGCAATATGCTGCAATGGTGCTGCGATAGGAGAGTGAAGCACAAAAGATTGCTTCAAACTGTTTGAGATTTAAAATCATATTGCGGTCAAAGTAATTACGTTCAGATTGTATCAAACGAGTTTGATTATCTAATTGCTCGGAATTCAAGCTATTGCGGGTAACTGATTTCTGTTCCTCCTCAATCTGGATTCTGCCAGTCATATCCGATAAGAAATCAGCAGTATCAATATCATCAGCCCGATAAAATAGCTTATTCTGTGAATTACCGAATACCGCACCTTTTAAAAACTCAGGATCTAAATCTGCCGGAGCACCACGCAATAATTTTAAATCCTGAATCGCGCTGACAATCTTTAGGTTCCAGCCTAAACTAACGGTATAACTTTCCGCTACGAATCTTGAGATATGAGCCACCAATTCATCAGCAAAAACCGTGATATTACGCTCTTTGCTTTCTCCCACTACTACATTACGGCTCACCATTCCACCAGCATTAATACCTCTACTACCATCATTTTCAATCAAATTGGCATGATTGCGGGCTAACTGAATAATTCGGCAAAAGATAAACCGCTGGATTTTCTTCATGGTTTCATCAAGTAAATCCCCGACGATATAAATACAACCGCCACCATTAAATAATTCGGATAACGATTTACCACCTGCCGAATTAATTGAAGCAACCTTGATTAACTTATTTAAATCTGAAACTGAAGATTTGAACTTATCCGCATAACGGTCAATTTCGTAATCTTTGCAAACTTCAGTCAATGATTTTTTACTATTCTGCTCACAAACAAACTCTGCAAAGTTCTCTAAAAACTCCTGCTCATTCTTGCGATAAACATCCGATTCCGAACCCATCTCCCGTAATGAGAATGATTCAACTAAACAATTCTTTAAATCCCGTGGATTAAAATCAGCAATCAGATTGATTTGTCCGGCGTTTTGAGTTAAATCAATGAACGAGTAAGGCACACCCAAACTATCACATTCTGCCTTAAAAATATGCGGTAAATACTTATCACCCTTAGGATCTAAAAATACTACCGTTTCACCTAACCTTAACGATTGAATACCCAAATATTGCATGGCTACCCCTTTACCGCTGCGGGAAGCTCCAACAATCAGGAAATGCTTTTTATACCAGTCATCCATATCCTTTAGGTAAATTGGTCTTACCTGCTCATCCAAACCAATAAATACCCCTTTCTTCAAATTAATGTACTTTAACGGATTATATTCACTAATAGCTGGTAATTCCTTAGCCATATAGCGAATATCAGTTTTAGAACCACGGCGAACACTGTTTTTAACCGTAAAGCGACTAAAGAATGAACTAAACCGCGATTTCAGTTTTCTGGCACCATAAGAAGCAAAGACTATCCCACCCAGAAAGCACCCGCCCCAAACCAATAATTTGCTACCCATTTTAAAATCAGTCGGCAGCAGCATGGCAATAGGAACTATTGCCATGCTCATTAACACCATTATTCCAGCACGTATTAGATAACTGGATTCCTGCTTGAGTTTAAACACCGATGGCAGGTTATAGGAAAGTAACCCAGCAAACACGAAATACCAGATATTTTCCATAACGTAGATGGACACAATCGAGTGCTCCAAGAGCTGATTATTTTGTAACATGATCATGTTCTCCCCGTAAACGTTGAATTAAATTGGCAATCGCAAAACCATAGACAACACCGATAATATAGTCTCCAGCTATCCTAACCGCTAAAAACAGCTTGCCTGAATACAAGGCATCGCGAATGGCAACATCCTGAGAATCGACCACATAGATAAATACCAGCAAAACCACTCCTAAAATCACTAGATGCGGAATCTGCTTGATCACAAACGGAATCACCGCCAATACTCCGGTAACTAAACCAATAAGCATAGTATGCTGAATAATGAAATCAATCGGCTTACTGGTTAATAACCGATACAAGCCATCCAGTAGCTGTAAATTAAGACTTTCCATAAAAAACTCCCAAAACAAAAAAATTAGAAAAGAATAAAAAAATAAAAAACAAAAACAGAAGAAAAAAGCCAACCCAAAAACAAAACCGCGAGCCAGATTCAAACCGAACCCAACAAGCGAAATCCAAGCGTCCAGCGCCGGATTTATGCGCGTAGCATGGCAGAATGAGCAGCCCCAGCTGCGAAAGCAAGGATACTTCCCCAGAAGTAGCCGCCGCGGTTCTGGTAAGCGAAATCCCCAGATTGAGCGCACGAGGAACAACCTTTGCCCACAGCAAAGTTGTGACGACCACGAAGCAACGAAACTTCCCCAGAAGTTGAGAGCGA
>CAZATM010000015.1:0-8037 GCA_964488065.1 uncultured Neisseria sp. | reverse complement strand
AATTGCCACAACTACAAGTAACTGTAACATCTTTATATGCTGGATGAATATTTTGTTTCACTACAGCTACCTTTCGAAAAAATGATGCGTGATTATATCATAGGCACTGTAACATGTTCAAGGATTTTGCCAAGATTTTTCTAGCAACCCACAATTTCTTCACCGCCGGCATCAGTACTATTCTTCAGAATATCCCTCATTTAACACGATTAATGCCGGGCGCCATAAAGTGGCTGGTATTTGTCGATGAAAGCCATATTTGCGCGCAGTTTGTGACAATACCCGCGCATTGGTACCCAAAATAGCAAATTTCGGACATAATTGGTGAGTTATAATCGATGATATGGTGCCACGGGTAACGTTTAATAATTGGGCGATTTGCTCCTGAGAAACATCATTGGCCAGCAAAAACATAATTTCCTGCTGTCGTGGCGACAATTCATCAGCAAAAGGCTCAATTGCCAGCTCATCGATATGCTCCTGAAAATGCAGCAAATGACTACGAATTGAGGAAGATAAAATTGCAACCACCTCACCGGAGGGATGAACCAACGGAAAATACGAAGTGAGATAACAGACAAATTGATTATTGTACGGCAGCATATCAATAAAGCTCACCACCTGACATTTTTCAAAAACCATTTTCTGTAACTCAAGCATCTTTTTACCGTAGAAAAGAATCATCTCACGGGTATCATCGTTATAAAATTTGCTAAATGCCTGTTTTAATAAATTTTCATCTTGGTATGAATTAAAAGAAATTCCTTGCCACAATTCGTTATTAGCAATTCCCACCGAGCGCGCGGATAGATTGGTAAGAAACTCAATCTGGTGGTCTCGATTGATAATGTCGGCATAAACCTCACGATCGGTAATATTTGCGCAGCATTTTAGCACCACATTGTCCATATACTCACGATATTCCTGCTCACTTAGCATCGTATGACTTTCTGACTGGCAAAAATTAGTTATAACACACCTTTGGTTGAGGGCAAGCTATCACTGGTAATACTAATGGCTTGCTGTAGCGCTTTGGCAAAGGCTTTAAATAGTCCTTCAACCTGATGATGGGCATTATCACCGCTAACCTGCAAATGAATCGCCGCCTCCATTGAATCAGCCAGCGAGTAGAAGAAATGTTCGACCATCTCAACCGGAAAATCACCAATTAACGGCGTTTGATAGCTGGCTTGATAAACCAGCACTCCGCGTCCGCTTAAATCGATTGTTGCACTTGCCTGTGATTCATCCATCGCCACGGTAAAACCATAGCGATTAATCCCGCGTTTATTACCCAGCGCCTGTTTTAGCGCCTGACCAAGAGTAATTGCCACATCTTCGACGGTATGGTGGTAATCGATATGAATATCCCCATCAGCCTGTAGTTTCAAACTAAATCCGCCATGCTTGCCCAACTGCTCGAGCATATGATCAAAAAAACCGATACCAGTAGCAATTTTCAGCGGTGCGGTCTTATCCAAATTGACTTCGGCAATAATCTGAGTTTCATTGGTATTACGAATCACCGTTGCCGTACGCTGTGGTTTAATCGGCGCACTACCGACACCAAATGCGGCGAGTAATAAATTATTTTCCTCTGGAGAACCGATCGTAATCCGCAAGGTATTGGCAATATCCTTGTGGCGATTGCGAACAATGATACCTTTTGCCAGTAATTCTTTATACGTCTTGGCACCATCGGCTACCTGTACCAATAGAAAATTGGCATCACTCGGGTAAACCGTAATGTCCGGAACCTTCTGTAGCTCATGGCAAACCCGCTCACGCTCGGCTTTTAAAAGCTCAATTCGGCTTTGCGCCAAATATAGCCCATGTGGTGACATCGTTTGCAATGCGACCCGAATACACGGTTCGGCTAATGGATATGGTGCCATTACCTTACGAATCAATTCAATAATTGGCGGCTGTGCCAACAAGCTACCCAGACGAACTCCAGCAAAGGCAAAGGCTTTGGACATAGTTTTCATCACTACCAGATTATCATATTTGTCCATTAACGCAATTGCTGAGGGTAAATCGCTAAATTCAAGATAGGCCTCATCGACTGCCAGCACGATTTCCGGTTTGGCTTGTAAAAGAGTTTCAATTTCACCAAGCGTCAATGAATTGCCGGTCGGATTATTGGGAGTGCAGACAAAAATGATTTTGGTTTGCCCATCACACAACTTTAATAGCTGACCAAGATTTAAACTAAAATTTGGCGCGCTACCCAATTCCAATTCACGGGTTTCAATACCATGAATATCGGCGGCAACTTTGTAATAAGAAAAAGTCGGTTTAACCGTGACGATATTATCACGGTACGCGGTACAAAACACTCGAATCAGCAGTTCAATCCCCTCATCCATCCCGCGGCCAACAAAAATTTGGTTTGCCTTAACTCCATAAAAGGTCGCCAACCGTGCCAATAAATTCACCGGCTGCGGATCTGGATAGCGATTAACCAAAGACATTTCCGGAGTTTGCGGATAGGGTACCCATGGATTTTCGTTAGCATCCAGCGCCACCAGCCCACTGGCATCTGCCAACTCGGAACGCGCCGAAACATACGGCGCCAATTTCAAAATTTCGGGACGAACTTGTTTATTTAACCATTGCATCGACAAATTTTCTTTCTTATTATGTTAACTACTACTTAAAATAATTATTTGATTACCGGCAAACCATTGGCATCATTGGTATAACCGGCGGGCTTTTGCGGACTGGTATAGCTAATATCGGCACGGCGATTTTTTGCTCGTCCATCATCGCTGGCATTGGAAAATTTCGCCATTAATTTGCCGTTGGATACCGCATCAATCTGCTTGATATTGGCACCTTTACCGATTAATGCCCGTTTTACCGCATCGGCACGCCGCTGTCCAAGCGCCAGATTATATTCAACCGAACCGGTATCATCGGTATTTCCATCAACTTTTACGTGCGCCGAAACATGGCTGGCCAAGAAATTAGCATTCTGGGTAATTACTGCATCATACTGATTATCAACATTATATTGGTCAACACCAAAATAAACCGAATTGGTTGCCTGTTCCGAATTTGAATTATTGTTGTTGGTAGTCGTTACATCCGTACCATTGCCATTACCGTAGGCATTGGTCGAATCTGCCGGAGTAGTCGCCGCTACTGGCTGGTTGGATGACGTATTACCGGCCTGATTACTGGCGCAAGCCACCAAACTAACACTTAAAATTGCCGCAAAAATTGTCTTTTTATTCATTACATGATCCCTTCTATTTTATCAACAAGATAATTATCCCAAGCATCTTAGAGACTGTTTGCTAAGTACCGATGAGCTGAGAATGATTTCTCGCAGGTACTAGACTTAGCAGACAGACTCTTAGCGGAGAATTCCGCTTATCTTACGGAAGTTATTTAACCATAGTTTCAGTAAGATATCGGAATATATTTCTCCGCCTGAATCACCAAAAATTCTCGATTATTTAGCGGCCAATTGCGCCAAGCGTACCGATACCGCATTTTTATGACCATCCAAGCCCTCAAGGTCGGCAAGAACTTCAACCGTCCGCCCCATATGCTTAATCCCTTCTTCCGACAGGTTCTGATACGAGATCGATTTCATGAACGCAATCACATCCAGCCCGCTATACATTTGCGCATAACCATAAGTCGGCAACACGTGATTGGTGCCGCTGGCGTAATCACCAACCGATTCCGGCGTCCACTGTCCGACAAATACCGATCCGGCATTCATCACTTCCGGCAAATAATCCTGAGCGTTTTCCAGATGTAAAATCAAGTGTTCCGGTGCATAACGATTGGAAACGGCAAAAGCTTCACGAACCGTATCGACAACAATAATCGCACTTTTTGCCAGAGACTGAGCGATAATTTCTTTGCGCGACAATAATGCCGCCTGACGGTCAACTTCTTTGGCGACTGCCGCTGCCAACTGATTACAGGTAGTTACCAAAATCACCTGTGCCGCCACATCATGTTCCGCCTGCGCCAATAAATCACTGGCAACAAAGACTGGATTGGCACTAGCTTCAGCAATTACCAATACTTCCGAAGGACCGGCCGGCATATCCATTGCTGCGCCTTGGTGATGTTGTGCGGCTTGAATTTTAGCTTCGGTTACGTATTTATTTCCCGGACCAAAAATTTTGTAAGTTTTCGGGATTGATTCGGTACCAAATGCCAGTGCTGCAACTGCCTGCGCCCCACCAACTTTATAGACTGCATCAATACCACAGGCTTTGGCGGCAAACAGGATAGCCGGGTTTACCGTACCATCTTTGCTTGGCGGAGTCACCAACACTTTAGTCGGACAGCCAGCAATTTCGGCTGGTACTGCCAGCATCAACATCGTTGACACCAACGGTGCAGTTCCGCCGGGAATGTACAAGCCAACTTTTTCAATCGGACGGAAAATTTTACCCAAGCGGGCACCGTGACGCTCGTATTCAAATGGTTTAGGCGCGCTGGTGCTGTGATAATGACGAATATTATCAATTGCCGTCAAAATCGCCTGTTTATCTTCCGCTGATAAGGTTTCAGTTGTCGCATATTCGGCGTCACTAACCACCAAGGAATCAAGTTTGACTCCATCAAATTTCTGAGCATACTCATACAATGCCGCATCGCCACGGGCACGGACATCAGCAATAATGTCGCGCACCAATTCAGTTAACGCCGCATCATCACTACTGCTACTGCGGCTTAAAACCTGCTCCTGCTCGGCGGCAGATAATTTTTTCCATTCAACTACTTTCACGCTTGATTCCTTTTTTAAAATTTTCAGTTATTTTGGTGTAAACTTTTATGTTACCATAAATCCGGCAATAACAGCATTAGATTTAAGGTTTAATTTATTGGTGATAATTTAACTGTATGGCAAATTTGACATAATACCATTAAATTTATTACCAACAAATAATCTGTCATGTCGAAATTTTGCCATTTTTTCGACACGTTTTTTTGTCATGTCGAAAATTCACGATTTTTTCGACATGTTAATTTATCAGGAATTTACGAGAACCCGTCTCGTAATTTGCATATGTTAAATAAAAATTACGCATATTCTGTAAATTATCGACAGAGAAACCCTTGCCAAATGTTGTTATTACCTGCTGAGATAACGCTAACAACACCTGTTCGTCATATTTAGCGCGGGATTGTCCTTGCTGCTCATCTTCTACAATCATTCGACCAATTAAAAATAAGTAATACCATCGCACAGTTGACCGAACACACTATATTTTGGCGCTCACTGGTGATAAACTCAGAGATTTTGCTATATAAACTATCGGCTACAATCATTTCATTTTCCATCATTAATTGCTACAACTGCAGATTATATTCTTCTTTTATATGATCGGGGATGCACGACACCATAAAATCAAACAACGGCTGAAATTGTTTGCTATTGTAATAGTCAATCATTACTTGGTTAAACTCAAGTTTTCTTTTCGCTGATACGTTTATCATCGGTAACCCGTGAGCTAACAAAATGCCGCTCATCATCATGCGAGCGGTGCGCTTATTGCCATCAAAGAAAAACTGGGTTCGTGCCATTTTGGCAAACAACAATACCGCCATGCGATATATTTCGACAGTAACAGATTGATTTGCATTTAGTTTAGCATTAATTTCTTGTTCCAACTCTTCCCAGAGCTGGTTTAGCTGGCTGGCCTTAGATGGTAAATAATCGGTTCCGGAAATGCTTACTTGTCCGGTTCTAAACTCACCACAGCTTAAAGCTTCCTGATTGGCAACCAAACCATGTAATCGCAACAAATAATCCTTACTCACCACAAAATTACCTTGCTCAATACTAACGAACAAAAACTGCCACGCCTTAATCTGATTTAAGGTGATTAATTCATCCTGTAATCTATGCCCGCCAACGGTAATACCATCCAAGAGCGTCTGCACTTCCGGCACGGTATAATTAATATCCTCGAGATTAACCACGTCGGTAACAATCTGGGCAATTAGGCGTTTGGCATCAAAGAGTGCTTTAGCTTTCATATTACTTATTTTCAAGAATTACTTTAGGACTTTTCATTCATTAGATCATACCCAAAATCATTATACCAAAGCACGAAAATTTTTAATTCTTGTAACTTTTGGCTCTTTGTTTTGAATATATCAACGAAAACAAATGTATAGTACATTATAACCAGAATAGTTATAATTAAGAGAATTAACCAACTAGAATTAATGCTTAATCCATCTATGGCTTTGTGAAATAAAATACTAATAAGGGCGAAACCACCTACAAAGAAAGGCTGTTTTAATATACTTATGTCAAGTCCAGTAATTTCTTCATTAATTAAATCAACTACAGACTGAGAAATTTTACCCTTCTTTAACTTATAAACATTTTGGCAAAATAACAAATAACGATGAGCTTGCCAATAAGTTCTATATTTGTTTAAAAATTCATTAATACCAGAGAAATTAAATTGATTCTTAAATTTCTTATTGACTGCTTTACATAATTTCCAAAGATAACAAAACAACATTGAACTAAAAAACAATACTCCTAGTACGCTATAACTAAAGTAACTATTTATCAATAATAATCCAACTACTGCTAATATTAAAACAGATATTATTACAATATAAAATTTGATTCTTTCAACTCTGAATACTTTATTAAATGTTGAATCATCATATGCTGAAACTACTTCTAAATAATTCGCCTCCACACCATGCTCCATATGTAATTAATTTTGATTTGAAGAAATCCGTTGAATAATATCAAAAATCTTACGAAATTCGTCAAATTTAAATTGTTCTCTAAATTCTCCATCAAGCACATTTGTAGCAAATACCTCTTTCGAATGCGCTATTTTAGGATTTTTATCTTTGTTTAACGTGGTTTCTAAATCTTTGTCATAAATTTTCTTATAGAAATCATCTTCACTAGGAGTAATCACTTTAAAAGTAGTTTGCTCCTTACCTGATTTATTGACTATAGATCTCTCAAATTCATTAGTAAAATATAACCTTGTACCACAACGTAATAATTTCATAATCTCTTCATCTGTATAGTAAAATTCAATTGATACATTATGGTAACCAACTCTATGTGATGGCTCCGGAATACAAAATGCAAATACTTTATTACCTAGTGCATGAAAATTGTTAGGATATTGTTTAGCATATTTTGGGTTATCCCTATCAAATACACCAATTATATGATGCTGATTCGGCAGTCTTCTAGAACTATCTAGCATAGCTTCCAGCACAGAGTCTCCACGTGTTTCAGTATCTTCAAGAAACTCAATATCCAAGTCTATATATTCACCAACTGATTTAAAATAATTTAGTGCCGCTTTTAAATGCTTCCAGTCTGTTTTACCTTCTGTTATTACTAATGGTTTTTGCTGATTACTTATTTTAGACTTTAATAACAAAGGCTCTTGTTTGTAAGTATTCCCCAATGAGTCAAATATATTAAATGCATTCTCAAATTCTCCAAAATTATTAAAATCATTTAATATATCGCCATCAGGCATATTTACCATAAGCATATCGTCACCAAATACATCATGCATACCTTTCAAAAAAATGGTGAGTGACTAGAAACAATAAATTGCACTTTAGGAAATAACTTTATTAGCTGCGGTAAAATATCTTTTTGTAGCTTGATATGCAAATGTAAGTCAACTTCATCTATCAATACTATTCCCTCGATAGTATTCAATTGAACGCTTTTGTTTATATCCTGCATATCGGAAGCTTGAATTATTGAACAAAAAACACTTAGTAATGTTGATTGTCCAGCTGACAATGATTCCAAACTAGGAACAACAACATTATTACTTCTATCAACCAAAGATAATCGTCTGTTCCCATGGACTCTATAGCCAAGGTTTAATTTTACATCTTGTTCAACTATTTTCTTACTACATGACAGAAAATAATTTCTTGCATTTTACCTCCATCGGTAAGTAACTAATACACAATGAAATAAGCTTAATTGCATCGTATAAATTATTGTTTAGTTTTTGTATTAATAAATCATAACCATATCTAAAAAAG
>CAZATM010000014.1:0-1708 GCA_964488065.1 uncultured Neisseria sp. | reverse complement strand
CAGAAATTACTTCGCTTAGTTCCTTTGGGTCGATTACTTCCTCAGCTAAACCCAAGTTAATTGTTTCAACTAAAATCTGCTGGAATACTTTATCCCCCAAACGCTTACGCCATTGAGTCAGACTTTCGCTAGTCATTGCCGGCTGATGCTCAAAATGACGATTGCCACAGAAATATTGGTAGTAGGGATTTTCTATGAACTTGCTACAAACTTCTTCATCTGACAATCCATTCATTTGTTTTAACAGTAGCAGACCTATCACCAACCGGCTGGATAACCCAGGACGTCCGTTATCCTGGCAGAATTTTGCAGCACATAATTCATCAATTCGCTGCCAGTTAAATTTATCTGCCAATTGAACTAGAGCATGGCTCATATCAATTAGATCAACCAGCTGAGTTTTTAATAAATCCTGTTGGTATTCTTTGCTTCTCTTTGCCGGTTTCATGCTTGATTTACACTCCCAATCTACAAGGTTTAGAGCGTAATTTTAGCATTTTTGGTAGATTTTCTTCCTTGAAATTAATGTTATATTTAATTAAAACAATTTGATATGCGTTTTTTAGCATCGACGCATTAATTTGCTGTAACACCCATCATAAAATCAAACCATCTGTGTATAGAGTTGCGATAAATTATTACTTCGGCTATCATATTGCTTGTAAACTATGCGTAATATCAGTAATTAAGTGACGTTACGCACGATAAAACTTAAGCACTAAGTTATTAGTTTTTCCTCATGGCGCGCAGATTTTACACTCCCAATCAGCGAGCAAAATCATCATGCTCAAAACTCTCAGTGCTTAAATATAGAGATGTGCGTAACATCTATGAAATAGCTTAAACCACCACCATTAGTACAATGGAGAACATAATGAAAAAGATCTCAACTTGGTCGCTAATTTTAATTTCTACCGGCGGAATGATCGGTAGCGGCTGGCTGTTTTCGCCTTTTTATGGCTTACAAACCGCGGGAACCGGTGTCATGCTCTCATGGTTGATCACCGCAATTTTAACCCTGATTATCGGTTTGACTTTTGCCGAAGTTGCCACCATGCTACCAATCGTTGGTGGTGTAATGGGTTTTATCGGCGTTACTCATTCACGGCCGTTAGGGTTCATCTTCATTGTTTTAGCCTGGGTAAGCTATATCGTCTATTTGCCGCTGGAGGCGCAATCGGCACTGCAATATTTGGGTTTTTGGATCCCGGAATTAATTCGCCATGAATCAAGTGGCGTCTCACTCTCAGCGCTAGGATTGGTGGCGGCACTACTAATCATGATTTTTCTGACCTGGTTTAATACCCTTCATTTGACAAAAGTTGCCACGGCTAATTCAATTGTCAGCATCTGGAAATTGATTATTCCGGCCGCAATCGCGATTGGAGTCATTATTTTTTATGGTAAACCCGAGCATGTAATTAGCAATCATGGTTTTACCCAAATGGGCTTTGAACCAATCCTATTGGCAATCACCAGTTCCGGACTGGCATTTGCGTTTGCCGGTTTTCAAAATGGATTGATTTTAGCCAATAGCTGTAAAAATCCCAAGCTAGCGATTCCACTGTCGGTCATTGCGCCGGTGGTGATTGGCTGGGCAATTTACAGCTTACTGTCATTGATGTTTATTGGCTGCTTACCGCATGAAAAAATGTCGCTAGTAACTGGAGTCGCGCCGCTCTTGGGACTGTTAAGTCTATTTGGGCTA
>CAZATM010000013.1:0-22357 GCA_964488065.1 uncultured Neisseria sp. | reverse complement strand
TAAAGAAAGAATTAGCCCGCGCTAAAATGGAGAACGAAATCTTAAAAAAGGCCGCTATATACTTTGCCAATCAAGCGCGGTAAAGTATAAATTTATTGAAGACAATAGCGCTTGGCTCAATAAAGAATTATCTTTTGAGATTTTAGAAGTAAGTAGTAGTGGTTATTATGAATGGTTGTCCGGTAAAGAACATCGCGCTTCAAAGAATAATCATGAGCTGTGGCTGGCATTACAGGTGGCAACTGTTTTTGCCAATAGTAAACGTCGCTATGGTGCTGGTAGAATAGCAGATGTTCTAGCCCGGCAGAATATAGAATGTAGTTATAAAAAAGTTGCTGCAATTATGAATAAACACAACTTGGTTCCGGTAACTAAAGCAAAATATGTGGTTACTACTAACTCCAATCATAAGAAGACCGTATTTGCCAATTTACTGGAGCAGAATTTTGCGGTTAGTTCACCTAATCAAGTGTATGTAGGCGATATCACCTATATTAGAACTGGCGAGGGTTGGTTATATTTAGCAACCGTGATTGACTTGTTTTCCCGTAAAATAATCGGTCATCATATGAGTAATCGCATGACCAAAGAGCTGGTAATTACAGCATTGCAGAAAGCATTAATAAATTGAGGCAACCCAACGGGTGTAATATTTCACAGTGATAGAGGCAGCCAGTATGCATCCAACGAATATAAACGAATTCTAACAGCAAACAATCTAATTGGCAGCATGAGCAGAAAAGGCGATTGTTGGGATAATGCGGTGGCGGAGAGTTTCTTTGCCACCCTGAAAAAAGAGTATGTTTACCATAGTGAATTTAAGACTCGTGCTGAAGCCATGCTTGGCATATTTGATTATATTGAAGCTTGGTATAACAATGAGCGGATTCACACTACTTTGAGAGGATTCTCTCCCAATGAATTTGAAGCTCTATATTCACAGAAAGGAACAACAGGCAAGAAAGAAATTACTGAATTGAAATTAAGTGATAGAATTGTGGTTAGTCCACGAACCGGTGTCTCCGGATTTTAGGCTATAGTCCAAAAGCGGTTAATCCGCGTACACCCTGATAGAGAGCAAAATCTACAGCTTGCAATTACTGAATCTATCGGGTGTTTATTTATAGGTTAACTATAATAATTGGTTGGCTATTTTATTCTCATTGGGAAACAAAAGCCCAACCGAATAATTATGGTTGGGCTTGAAATGGGCTTTTTTAGCATCGACTAACTAAGACTTGGCTAACTTTTCTGGAATTAACTATATCCACCTCATATGTTAAGCTCTCAATCAGCTAGGACCAAAAGAATTAGATTGTGTTTCAACGGCTCCATAATCTTTTGCTGTATGTACGGTAAAAGGGTGGTGAGTGAGGATTGGAGGTGTGTAGTGTTCTGGTTGTCGCTGACGAAAGGTCGGATGGGTAAGGGTCAGGTCGAGGTTTTCTTCGTTGATAATCATTATTATGTCCTTCTAGTTAAGACTGAGTTTTTAGCAATGACCTCTATTATAGCATATGATTTATTTTAGATGAAAAATACTGACAGCCCCTCGAGTCAGCTGTTGATATAATTTTGTTTTAAAACAACTTTTAGCACTCCACTTACAAAGAAAGAAACTTTTAAACATCCTGTAGAAGAACTGTAATTTGGATATGGTCATTATAAGTAAATTGATTTATTTTGTGCCAGATACTTCTGCGAATAATCCTTATTAATAATTTTCTCTAGCGCTTCCCTAACAGTTGCATATTATCTAACGATAATCGGTTCAATATTAATACTCACTCCATATGCCGCCAATACCTTAGCTTGAATCTCACGCGCAAACGCCAGTAATACTGGTTGGGTGGCACTAGCATGATTCACCAGCACCAATGCCTGTTTATCATAAACCGCAATATTTCCTTGGCGATAACCCTTGAGTCCAAGTTTATCAATCAGCCAGCCCGCCGATACTTTTTTATGTCCGGCTCTATCCGCCGGATAAACCGGTAAACCCGGAAAATCAATAGCCAATTTTTCGGCTGCGTCATTTGGAATTATCGGATTATGAAAAAAGCTCCCAACATTGCCGATTTGTGCCGGATCGGGTAATTTATTGCGGCGAATACTAATGACCGCCTGCCGCACCTGAGTAGGCGTAGGATTAGCTTGATCGGCAAAGGCTTTAGCCAGATCGGCATAGCTTAATTTTAGTTGCGGCGTCGTTGACAAGCGAAAAGTAACGCTCACAACTAGATAACTTGGCTTGGTTTTGAAAATACTATTGCGATAGGCAAATCCGCACGCAGAATTGGGAATATCCACCGTGTGCCCGGAGACTAAATCATAGACCGTGACATACTCAATAAAATCTTTAACTTCAACCCCATAGGCACCGATATTTTGTACCGGCGCAGCACCGACACTCCCCGGAATCAGGCTCAGATTTTCTAAACCAAAAGCACCATGCGCTAGTGTACTGTCAACCAGATCATCCCATATTTCACCCGCTGCCGCAGTTACCATGACGACATCCGCCTGCGGTTCAAAACTGATTCCGCGCAGATGATTATGAATAACCAGACCGTCATAACGTTCCGGCAGTAAAATATTACTGCCACCACCCAAAACCAGATGACTGGAAAAATTGGCCAATTGTTCACGGATAGCGGGTAATTGGGATAGATTATCTAGACTACAGTAATTGCTTGCTTGTGCGCTAAGATGAAAGGTATTTAATGAAGTTAAATCCTGATGATGAAGAATAGTTAGCATGGTGAGACACCCAATGGTGCCCCCGACAGGAATCGAACCTGTAATTGCCCCTTAGGAGGGGGCCGTTATATCCATTTAACTACGAGGACAAAGATTAATGTTTACTTAATAATTTCAGCGCTTCCTTGATACCCTGGCTAATATCAGTCAGATCCGGAAGCTGTTTGATAACATGGGAAATTTCTTTGCTATTATAGCCAAGACTTTCCAATGCCACCGCAATATCTTTGCGGATAGAATTATCACCAATACCACTGCTGGCAAATAATCCACTGGTTGGTGCAAATTCCAGCGATGATTGTAACTTACCTTTGAGTTCCAATACCATTCTTTCTGCCATTTTTTTACCGATTCCCGGAGTCAAACAGAGTGTCGTAACATCGCCATCATCAATCGCCGCCTGCAGTTGCCCGCTATTCATGGTTGATAACAGCGCCAGAGCTATTCGCGGACCAATTCCCGAGACTTTGATCAACTGACGAAAACAATCCCGCTCGCTTTTTTGCATAAAGCCAAATAGCAAATGTGCATCTTCACGCACCACCAAGTGGGTAAATAGAGTAATTTCATGATTTAATGCCGGCAACATGGCAATATGTGAAATCGGTAAATCGACTTCGTAACCGACTCCACCCACCAAGATAGTTACTTGCGGCGGAGTCAGTGTTATCAATTTACCGGATAACTGTGCAATCATTCTAAAATTAAAGACCTTCGCTAAAACGCACTATTCAGAGATAAATTTTAATTGGGAAAAAAATCTTCATCCAATACTTGCTCAATATCCCATTCACTAGCTCCCGGAAAAGCACTTTTCTTAATACCAGTTTCGGCAGAAGCAAATGTAACAGCTTTTACGTAAGCTTTGACAAACAGTTCCGGTAAAAAATGTTTTAGGCTTGGATTGTCAGAGATTAAGTCGGCGATATCCAACCGTTGTTGAACAATGGTCAGATACCAACTTTTACCTTTTAGCTCCGGTTGATATTTCCACTTTAATAAGTGCATCAAAAGTATTGCCAAGCGATTTCTTAATTCTGATTTATTTTGATTTCCCATGCTCTCAATCTCATCAAAGATATGAACAAAATCTAACTTATCAAAAGCTTTGGCTTTAATTAACTTTGCCTGTTCTTGTGTCCAAGCATAGAAATCTTGATCATACAAGCTTAGTGTTCCCATTTGTTAAACTCCATTAATCTGTTGATTAGATTTCGCAACACATTAATTAAAATACCGGAATAATTGCGCCGTTATATTTGGTTTCAATGAATTTTTTCATTTCCGGTGAAGTCATGGCTTTTGCCAGCGCTTTCATAGCCGGCTCTTTAGCTTCTTCCGGACGAATTACGATAATGTTGGCAAACGGACTGTTTTTGCTTTCCAGCACTACTGCATTTTTCAATGGATTCATTCCGGCAGATAAGGCAAAATTAGAATTAATTACCGCCAGATTTAATTGGTGCGACGCCAACGCCCGTGGCAACATTGCCGGATCCAATTCCACAATCTGTACTTTATATGGATTGGCAATTATATCGCTCTTAGTTGGATATGCTACCCCAGCCTTGATCTTGATTACGCCGTTAGTTTGCAAAATATTTAAAGCGCGTCCTTCATTGGTTGGATCATTCGGCACACCGATTTTAGCACCCGAACTAATATCCGCAGCTTTTTTAGACTGCATAAATTTAGCTTCACTTTGTTTATCAGCATAAACACCCATTGGTTCCAAATGAACTGCCACTAGCGGCACCAAATCAGTTTTATGGTCTTTATTATACTGATCCAAATATGGTTTATGTTGAAAGAAATTGGCATCCAGTTGTTTTTGCGTCAATGCCAAATTCGGTGTTATATAGTCGGAAAATTCAACTATTTTTAAATCATAGCCTTCTTTTGCTAATGCCGGTTTAACATATTTGAGCATTTCGGCATGCGGCACTGGTGAAGCACCAACAGTAATCGTTTGATTGGCAAAAACACTGCCAATTACCGCAGTTAAACTTAAAGTTAATAATATTTTTTTCATAATTTTTCCTCAAAAATTATCATTAATAGATAAATACCTGATGTTACATATGCATCGATATTTTAGCGCTAAATTATTGAGTTTGACGATTTTGCGCGCTGATTGCTTGTGTAAAATCAGCGTGCCATGAGGAAAAATCAATAAATTAGCGTTAAATCCTTCATCATGCGTAATATCAAATCCGCACAGTTTATTTTTTGCGCATTACCTTGACTAGCAAATCCCCCAATAGCTGAATCACCTGCACCATCACCACCATCAATACCACCGTAATAAACATCACGTTAGTTTGAAAGCGTTGGTAGCCATAGCGAATTGCTAAATCACCCAAACCACCACCACCGACGGCTCCCGCCATTGCGGTATAGGAAACCAGTGCAATTGCGGTTACGGTAATACTGGCAATCAAACTCGGCAAAATTTCCGGTAATAAAATATACCAGATAATTTGCCAAGTGGTTGCGCCGCACGATTCTGCCATATGAAAAATTCCGCTGTCAATTTCCTTGAGCGCATTTTCTACCAGCCGTGCAAAAAATGGAAACGCGCCAACTACCAATGGTGGAATAGTTCCTTTGGCACCCAACGACGTACCAACCAAAAAGGTAGTCGCCGGAATCATTACAATCAGCAAGATAATAAACGGTATTGAGCGCAGCACATTGACCACAAACGACAATACATTGTAAATTGCCGAATTTTGTAATAACCGCCCTTTGCTGGTAAGAAACAGCAACAATCCAACCGGAATTCCAATCAAGGTACTAAACAGCACCGAAAATCCGAGCATAAATAAGGTGTCGCTGGTTGCCTGAGTCATATCGCCCCAGTCAACATTGGTAAATAATTCGTTTACAATTTCTAATGCCATAGACACAACCTGTTAAATATATTTGTATAACTCAATCACACCCACGGTTTGTTGCTCTTGAGCGCAAAGATTTAATGAACGATCTCATAGTGTACGCCCAGTTCCTGCATAATGGTACAAGCCTTCTCCAAACTACCCTCGCTACCGTCAAATTCGACCAGCAACTGCCCAAACGGCATATCTTTAATCCGTCCCAATTCGCCACGCAGAATACTGAATTCCACTGCCGCACCTTTGGAAATAATATTCAAAATTGGCTGATAAGTCGTCTCACCTACAAAAGAAATCAGGATTATATGCTTATTGGGATGTTTCTCAAACTGGTAAAAATGCTGAACCTGTTCCAGATATTTATCCGATTCCTCTTCGATGATCAGTTTTCTGGTCAAGGTTTGTTTCGGATGCAATAAAATATCCACCGCTTTACCCTGCTCAATAATTTTACCGCCATCAATTACCGCCACCCGGTCGCAAATTTTACGCACCACTTCCAGTTCATGAGTAATCAGAACAATGGTAATTCCAAGCTTGCGATTGATTTCGAGCAATAAATCAAGAATGCTAGCCGTCGTTTGCGGATCCAGTGCCGAAGTAGCTTCATCACTCAGTAGTAACTTAGGCTTACTTATCAACGCGCGGGCAATCCCGACCCGTTGCTTTTGTCCACCGGATAAGCTTGCCGGATATTTGCTGGCATAATCGCTTAAACCAACCAATTCAAGCATTTCTTTGACCGCGGTCTCTATTTCGGTTTTATTATGATTACCTTGCAAAACCAATGGCAATGCCACGTTGGCAGAAATTGTTTTACTTGATAACAGATTAAAATGCTGAAAAATTACGCCGATTTGCTGGCGTTCCTGCCGCAGTTCCCGTGGCGATAACGTGGTCAAATCAACCCCATCGACAATAATTTTGCCGCTATCGGGTTTTTCAAGTAAATTTAAGCATTTAATCAGCGTTGATTTTCCGGCACCGGATTTACCGATAATACCAAAGACTTCACCCGGCGCAACTTCCAGATTAATGTCATCCAGCACTTTAAGTGATTTTTTTTTGTGTGAATAACTTTTATGCAAGCTGTGTATTTTAATCATTGTTAAGATTTAATCTCTAAAATTGATAAATTGTAACGGCAACTCTTCAACATCTTTTTTCAGCAAGGCAATCACATTTTGCAAATCATCGCGTTTGGCTCCAGTCACTCGAACCGCTTCACCCTGAATACTGGCTTGAACCTTGAGTTTACTGTCTTTAATCAGTTTAACAATTTTTTTACCCTGATCTTGCTCAATCCCATTTTTAACCTTGATTGATTCTTTCATCTTGTTACCGCTGATTTTTTCGGCTTTACCCTCACCCAGCGAACGGGTATCTACTCCGCGTTTACTCAATTTGCCAATCAACACATCCTTGACTTGTCCCAATTGAAAATCATTATCGGCATACAGGGTTAAATCCAACTCTTTTAATTCCACCCGCGCATCACTACCCTTAAAATCAAAGCGATTGCTGATTTCCTTATTGGATTGATCAACGGCATTGGTCAATTCGACCTTATTTACTTCAGACACGACATCAAATGATGGCATATAATCGACTCCTGACAACAAATTTTTACTTTACCATGCCGTATACTCAAATAGGTTCTCCACCCTTGGTTGTCGACACGCTCCCCACTTACTAGCTGTAAGCACCGCTGCATTTTGCCGACTAATATTTTGAATCTGATTAAGTATAGCTTGCGGCATTTTTTTGCGAATTTTTGATTATAGCATAAATAGGTTAATAACAATGTAAAATTTGTGCATCGCACCAAATCAAGAGCAAATAATAGTTGACTAAAATAAAAGTCTTTTGTTGTGCTATAATCCGGCATTAAATTTGACTATTTGCTGGAGAAATAAAATGCCGACAATTACCATCCTACCTCATGAAGATCTTTGCCCCAACGGTGCCGAATTTACCGTTGACAGTAATAAAAACCTCTGTAAAACTCTATTAGCACACGGAATTGAAATCGAACATGCCTGCGAAATGTCTTGCGCCTGTACTACTTGCCATGTTGTGGTTCGTCAGGGTCTCAACTCATTAAATGAAGCCGATGAAATGGAAGAAGATTTATTAGATATGGCATGGGGGCTTACCGCTCAATCACGCTTATCGTGTCAAACCCGGATTGGGAATGAAGATTTAATCATTGAAATTCCCAAATACACCATCAACCATGCCAAAGAGGGCTAATCATGACTGAAAAACATAGCTCATTTTTGGCTCATGATGAAAATAGCGAGCATGTCCATGGTGATAACAGCCATAGCAATATTGATCACCATCATGATGACCATGATCATGGTCACACACATGGACATAGTCACAACAGCGGTGAAATGATCCGAGAAACCAGCGGACGAGTCTTGTTCTGGTGTTTGATTTTCACCTTCTCTTTCTCAATTGTCGAAGGAGTTGCCGGTTATCTGATTAACTCAATTGCCCTGCAATCGGATGCAGTGCATATGCTCACCGATGCCGCCGGTTTAATGATAGCTTGGTTTGCCAACGTAATTAGCAAACGTCCGGCTACGGTTCATTTGAGCTTCGGTTACGGCAAAGCCGAAGTTGTCGGCGCGTTAATTAATTGCATGTTTACCACTATTTTGACCTTATGGTTGTTGTTTGAAGTAGTCAGCCGCTTCTTCCATCCGGTTGAAGTTCATGGAGCCAGCATGTTTATCGTCGCCTCATTGGGACTATTGGTTAATGCCGGAGTAGTATTTATCCTCAGTAAGAGTGGTGCGCATTCGCTAAATACCCGCGCTGCGTTGCTGCACGCGATGGGTGATTTGTTAGCCTCATTGGTCGCAATTATTGCCGGTGCAGTAATTTATTTTACCAGTTGGTCTGTTGTCGATCCACTATTATCACTGGTGGTAATTATTTTATTGATTGTTTCCAATTATAATTTGATGAAAAAATCGATTATCATACTGATGGCGGGAGTTCCTGAACATTTAAGCTATGAGCAGGTCGGTAAGGATATTTTGAATGTTCATGGAATATTAGAAGTTCATGACTTGCACATTTGGTATATGTCCGCCAATAAAACCGCACTGGCCGCCCATGTGGTGGCGTGTAATCCGACTGACTGGCCGGAAATTCTCAAAGACTGTCAAAAAATGTTATTGGAAAAGCATCAGATTGATCATGTGACGTTACAGTATGAGTTTGATGATTTAAAATGCCAAGAAAGTGGCTGTTGCCCGGAATGATGTCTAGGTCTAGTAATAAAGCGGAAGATTATCTTCCGCTTTATTTATTCACTACTTGTTTATTCACCATCAAATTCACTAATGGTATAACGTAATTTATAACCATTTTCTTGCAGGCGTTTAATAATCCGCATTTTATGTACTGCATCAATGGTTTCAATCACCGCAGTTACCGCTTGATCCTGAATAAATAAATCCTGCCGGCTCTTACCTTGATGAATATGATCAATATTGGCATGCTCTTCGGAAATAATCCGAATCAAATTTGATAATTGACCGGGTTTATCGAGGATTTCAGTTTTAATTTCGGTTCTGCGCCCCAATGACATCAAAGCATGATTAATCACACTTTCGATCAAGGTCACATCGATATTTCCACCTGAAACTACCCCGGCAACATTGCGTCCGGCAACTTCAACTTTTCCTGACATCATTGCCGCTACAACTAGTGCACCCGAACCTTCGGTACTAATATTGCAAGTTTCCAGCAAATACAAATAGGCTTGAGCAATTTCATCTTCGCTAACGGTAACTACTTCATCAACATACTGCTGAATAATTTCAAAAGTCAAATCACCCGGTTTACCAACCGCGGTTCCATCAGCAATAGTTTTAGTAACTGAAATTGGTTCAACTTTACCATTTTTCATCGCTAATTGCATTGCGTTGGCATTACTTGCCTGCACCCCAATCACTCGCACATTGGGATTGATCGAACGCACCGCAACCGCAACCCCAGCACATAAACCGCCACCACCAATCGGTACCAAAACGGTATCAATATCGGATTTATCATTCAGAATTTCAAGACCAATCGTGCCCTGTCCGGCAATTACCAATGGATCATTAAACGGATGGATAAAAGTTGCGCCGGTTTCTTCTTTGATTTGGCAGGCTTTATTGTAGGCATCATCATAAATTTCGCCATGTAGTACTACTTCACCACCATAATTGCGGGTAGCATTGATTTTGGCAAATGGTGCCGTCATTGGCATAACAATTGTTGATTTGATTCCCAGTTTGGTAGCACTAATCGCCACACCCTGAGCATGATTTCCGGCTGAAGAAGCAACCACACCACAGGCCTTTTCTTCTGCCGATAAATGAATAATTCGATTATAGGCACCGCGAATTTTAAATGAACCGGATTTTTGTAAATTTTCCAGTTTCAGATAGATATTGCCGTTTAAACGTTTGCTTAATTTCTCGGCAAAAAGCAGCTCAGTATGTTTGACCACGCCATTTAATGTCCGTTCGGCTTGCAAAATCATTGAAATATCTACACTACTCATCAGTATCTCCCCTGTAATATTTTTGACCCCAAGATTTTACCACATTTACCATGTTAAAAATAAGGCTTTATACCATTATAGCCAAAAATGTTACCATTAGCTAGTTAACGTAACCGCTAGCTCATTCAAAGTTTCCTGATGTTCCTGCAGCATTTTTTCGGCAAACGCCTCAACCCGATTCATATTCAATTCAGAAATATCACTGGCAATCAGACTATGCCCACCCTCACTATTAATCAGGACAAATTCAACATCCAACCCGTAATCCTTAGCTTCATGGATGTATTCCAATACCATGTCGGTCGAAAGTTTGGAACTGATAATCGGAGAGTTTAAAATATATTGCAATAAACCATAAATTCCAAACTCTGCCATATGCCCATGATTATATTTCAAGGCATCTTCACCGCCGTTACCAACCAATACCAAACGAATTTTTTTATTGGGAAACATCAGCCACGCATTTAACAACGCAATTTCTGCAGGATTATTTACCACCACCCCGGGATCGATAAAAACCCGTTTTTTACCGTTGATTGAAAAAGAAGTCGGCGAAAACAGCACCGGTGGATTGGAGGCGCCATGAATAACGTCACGCATCAATAAATTAGGATAATGACCATCGCGAGCCGGTTCCCAATTGCGAATGATATTGAGCGAGTTTTCCGCCAAATCATACACCGGCACCAAAATATTTTTTTTAACATCGGCTAAAGTAGTATTTTGGAAATACCGCTCCAACACATTCATCTTACCCTCCGGTAAAAAGCGTGGGCCGAATAAACCAAAACAGGTCAAAAATTGATGATACCATGGCGCATGAAACATTTCGCGGATATCAGAATAATAATTATCCGCTAGCGCCTGCGCCGAATACAAAAAACCGCCATTACCATCCGGTACGGTCATGATTCCGCAATTAACTGCGCCGGTTGAGGTTCCAGCCATGAAATCAAATAATTCACCGCAACTTTTGCCGGTTAATTGTTCGAGATGGGATAGCACCCGCAGTGGCGCCAGTCCCCTGACGCCCCCACCAGTTAAGACTAGGACATTGATTACTTCATGTGCGGCATATTCATCACGAATCTGCTGATTAGTGCGCAATATGGCACTACTGTTCAAAATCTCATCCCGCTCATGATTGACCATGTATTTAGCGGTGAGATGGCGCAAATAATAAAACACCATCCCGATATAGCTGATTATGACAATAAATACCGCATTAAAGACGCTAAATGTCAATTAATTGAACCCGTAAACCCAGAATTTATTACCGCTTGTTTAGCCGAATCAACCAAACCAACCCCCATTTTTTTACTGATTTTATCCAAAACATCCTGATCCGGCGTAAAATCAACAATATTCTCGCTCTTAAACTGATCACGGGCAATTGAAGCAACTGTTCCATAACCATCAATTAATCCTAGCTTGCTAGCATCCTGACCAATCCAGTAGCGTCCACTGAATAAATCCGGATCATTGGCAAGTTTTTTACCGCGTCCCTGTTTAACTGCGTCAATAAACTGCTGATGTACTTCATCAATCATTTGCTGTTGCATCACAGTTTGATCTTTGTTTTCCGGTATAAATGGATAACCCATGGCTTTATTTTTACCTGAAATCAATAAGCGGCTATCAATCCCCAATTTTTTCATCGCGTCAGTTGCTCCAAAACCGGTATAAATCACCCCAATCGAGCCGACAATACTTGCTGGCGCAGCATAAATATTACTTGCTGCCGAAGCCGCATAGTAGCAACCGGATGCGCAAACTTCCTCAACCACAAAATCAATTGGAATCTTTGGATAAACATTGCGCAAGCGTTTAATTTCATTATATAAAATATCTGAATATACCGGCGAGCCGCCCGGTGAATTGGCGCGAATCAAGACTGCCACGGTTTTTTTATCTTTTAATGCTTTGGTAACACCATCAATGACTGTCGAATAATTCTTATTATCGCCATCAATCACGCCCTTAAAGTCAACCACAGCAACCTGTGGTCCGCTGGTACTGGCGGCAGTATCATCGCTGGAGCTGGTTCCCATCACTGCGTAAGCCCCCCACGCGATTATTCCTAAAAACACCAAGCGGAAAAATATCTTCCAGCGTCTAGCGCTACGTTGCTCTTTAACTGTTGCCAATAATAATTTCTCGATAGTTTCCTGTTCCCAATTACTCATGATTTGTCCTTTAATGATATAATTCACGGTTCAACCTGATATTATAGTACATTTATCTAACTATTTTTATGCCTTTGCGAGGACTTATGAAAAGAATTTTGGGAATTATTTTGACGTTAGCCGCAGTTAGTAGTTTTGCTGATACCAGTGGATTTTATGTCGGTGGTGGGCTAGGCTATGGATCACAGCAAAATAACTATATGGGACAATCCAATACTGACGGCACCCCAGCGTTGCGGGCACAAATCGGCTATCAATTTGCCAGCTGGATTGATGCCGAACTGGGCTGGAACTACATCACTCAGGGAAATAATTGGAATAATTTGGGTAATACTTCAACGACAATCTATGATTTTTCATTCACCCCCGGATTCACCCTACCAGCAACCCCAGTGACGATTTTTGTCCGCTTGGGTGTCGATGCGGTTTCTGCCAATTTAAACAGCAGTTGGTACAATCAAATCATCAGCAATTCAACTGCCAATTTCCTCTATGGCGCTGGTGTAAAAATAGATATTCCGGGAACCCGGACTTTTATTCGCGCCGAATACATCAATTATGGTGCCGCACCCAATAATAACAATAATAATCTGACAACTACGCCAACCGCATTGATGATTAATGCGGCGTATGTATTTGATTAATTGCTATTCTGTGTAATAAAAAAGCACCATCACGGTGCTTTTTTATTGCCAAGTTAACGCCTGTTCCAAATCTGCGATAATATCTTTGGCATCTTCCAGCCCAACCGAAAAACGAATCAAGCCTTCGGTTAAACCAATTGCCTCACGTTGTTCTTTACTCATCATGACATGAGTCATCGAAGCCGGATGAGTAACAATTGTTTCAGTAGCACCCAGGCTCTCTGCCAACGAACACAGCCGGACACTATTCATCACTTTTAGCGCATGTTCATAACCGCAGCTAACTTCAAATGCCAGCATTCCGCCATGTAATCCGCCCAAGTGTTGGCGATCGGCTAATTCCCGCTGTGCAAAAGATTTTAGTCCCGGATAATAAACTTTGCTTACCAACGGATGATTTTCCAAGTACTCTGCCACGATTTGCGCATTATGCGAATGCTGTTTTAAACGCAATTCCAGCGTTTTGATACCCTGCATGATTAGCCACGCATTCATCGGTGCCTGAATATTACCAATGTTTTTGCGGATATAATCAAATTGCTCCAAATATTCCTTACTATTGGATAATAACGCCCCACCCACGGTAGCATTATGCCCATCAATATATTTGGTTGTTGAATATAATACGATATCCGCACCCAGTTCCAGCGGACGTTGCAACATTCCGGTCATAAAAGTATTATCCACCACCACCGGAATATTTTTTTCGTGGGCAATTGCGCTTAATGCCGCAATATCATTGAGTTTCAAATTTGGATTGGCTGGCGTTTCAAGAAATACCATCCGGGTATTATCCTTAATTGCCGCGCGAAATTTAGCCAAATCAGTGGCATCAACATAACTAATCGTAATTCCGAATTTATTAAAAACGGTATCAATCAAGCGCACGGTTCCGCCAAAAACCACATCCGAACACACGATATGATCGCCAGCTTTTAATAAGGCCATAATCAATGTGGTAGTTGCTGCCAAGCCAGTAGCATAAGCACTCGCACCCAGCGCATTTTCAATCCCAGCCAGTTTGCGCTCCAGCGTTGCTACGGTAGGATTGGAAGAGCGGCTATAGGTATGCCCCTTATTTACCCCAACCGCTTCTTGCGCATAGGTAGCGGTTTGATAAATCGGCGGCAAAATTGCGCCGGTTACTGGATCAGGTTCAACCCCAAAATGAATATTCCGGGTAGCATTCCCGGCATTAGTTAAATCCCGGTTAGAATAACGACTAGTCATAGCTGAGTACTCCTTTCACAGCAAATTATTTTTCGCAAGCTAATTTTGCACGGTTAGCCTGAAATTCATACATAAATTCACCATAACGTTCTTCATCAATGGCAGTACGAATTTCTTCCATTAAGGTCAAATAATAATGGATATTATGGATGGTATTTAAACGCGCACCGAGAATTTCACCGATTTTATAGAGGTGATGCAAATATGCCCGCGAGAAATTCTGGCAAGTATAGCAACTACAACTTTCATCGAGTGGACGGGTATCAAGTTTATATTTGGCATTTTTGATTTTAATATCGCCAAAGCGGGTAAACAACCAGCCATTACGGGCATTACGTGTCGGCATCACGCAATCGAACATATCAATCCCTTTGCTCACTCCATAGACCAAATCTTCCGGCGTACCAACCCCCATTAAATAATGCGGTTTATGTTCCGGCAAAAAGTCTTTCATTTCATCGAGCATGCGGTTCATTTCTTCCTTGGGTTCACCGACTGATAAGCCGCCAATCGCAATTCCATCAAAGCCGATACTCATCAGTTCAATCAATGATTTTTCACGCAAATCATTATACATTCCGCCTTGAACAATTCCAAATAGTGCATTGGGATTTTTGTAGCCATCAAAAGCCGCGCGCGAGCGTTCTGCCCAACGTAATGACATCTCCATTGATTCCCGCGCTGTAGTGTAATCGGCTGGATACGGAGTACACTCATCAAAAATCATCACGATATCGGAATTTAATACCGTTTGGATTTCCATCGATTTTTCCGGCGACAAAAATAATTTGGAACCATCAATAGGATTCTGGAAATAGACCCCTTCTTCCTTAATTTTACGCAACTTACCCAAGCTAAAGACTTGGAAACCGCCCGAATCGGTCAAAATTGGTTTATCCCAGCCATTAAATTGATGCAAACCGCCAAATTCACCGATTACATCCAGCCCCGGACGCAACCATAGATGGAAAGTATTCCCCAGAATAATTTGCGCCTGTGCTTCATGCAGCTCGCGGGGTGACATGGCTTTCACCGCACCATAAGTCCCAACCGGCATAAAGATCGGCGTTTCAATCACGCCATGATTAAGGGTAATTCGCCCCCGACGAGCATGACCATCTTTTTTTAACAATTCAAATTTCAACATAATTTCATTCCTTAATTCTCTAATTTATTTTGCGCGTAGCTTCGCGAATTGCCAATTTTGAAAGCACATCGCGATGTTTCTCAACAAATTTTAATACGGTCTGCGGCTGCTTTTCGCTATAATCGCGTAACGCCCAACCAATCGCTTTCTGGATAAAAAATTCCTTATCCCATAAATTGGCAGTAATCGCAGCAAACAAAACTTGTTCATCATATTCGGTAGCCTTATGATTAATCTGGCAAATAATACTCATCCGGCGCAACCACATATTTTCATCGCTGGCATAGCTCTTAACCAACCATGCTGCTCGAGTTAAATCCCTGGCGCTCCAACGGCGAATCACCATTACCCAACCATCAATATTATCCCACCACGGATTAACCTGTGCAAATTCCAATAAGCGCTTAATTTCCGGCACTTGTAATTTTTTATAATTTTTCAGTACTAGCTGCTGGGCGGTATAGAGATATTCGCGATAATTTAATGCGACCAAATCGGCAGCAATTGCCATTATTTGTTCCAGCGGCAATTTGCTCCATTCCTTAATAAACGGCAGTTCAATCTGATTGCGGAGCGGTTTTGCGATCCCGAGGAACGGGGCTTGATTTTGCATATACGCCGCCATTTCTTGCGCTTTAGCAGGATCTTGCTGCGCAGAATATTTGCTAACCAACCATTCCAATGAATAATCCACAGTTCCGACTCCTACCAAGTAAGACATAACAAATTAGTATAACTTCCATAAATCATGATTGGTTGATTCTTGCAAACTTACACCAACCTCACACCGCCCGCGCTTAGACATTCCGCTGGCGCTGGGTGTAGGTAAGAATTAGTATCGCGATCAAAATAATAATAATCGCAGTAATCGTCATTAAGCTGAAATGCTGACCAAATAAGAAATAACCATAAACCACACCAGTTATTGCCGCTACCGCATTCACCAACGAATAATACACTGCACCGACCAGCCGCATGATAAAAAACAGTAACACATAGCCGATGGTTGAAAGCACTATTTCAACAACAATCAACAATGAATTGGTATCGCCAAAACTCAATTCATAGTAACCGCGATTAATCACCGCCAGAATACTGACACACAGGGTTGAGACCATCAGCATCCATAAGGCGTAATTTAAGACACTACCGGTACCGGGATGAAAGCGTGACAGATATACCGCGCTAAAAGCATAGCTTAACGGAATCAAGAGCGCCACATACAGCCAACCGTTGCCTAGTTCGACCAGCAAATCGTGTTGTGCCGGTAAAATTATCAGCGCCACCCCGCAAAGTCCCAGCGCAATCAAGCCCATCCGCAACAACGAAAATTTTTCATCCCGAAACAATAACGCCAGCGGATAAGTAAAAATCGGCGAAATATTCGCAAGTACAGTTAAGAGTCCGGATGGAATATGCTGCGCTGCGAAATAGATCAATAAGTTGGGAATCACAATCCCAAATACACCGCACAATAAAGCATACACCGCACCGGATTTCTCAATCCACAGATCACGGCGAACTATCTGAATTAACAGCAGCAGTACGAATGGTCCAAACGACTGCCAAAAGGCATAACCGTAAGGATTAACCCCATGGGTCATGCAGTATCCGGCAATTGCGTAGCCGCTTGCCCAATCGATCCCTAAAATAATCAGTAACCCAAATGCCTGCACTCAAATAACTCCGTAAATTTCAAGCCATCAACAAACAAAGCCCGATAGTATCGGGCTTATATTAATCGCATATCTTTTTAGGCTAATGCCCCATGACAATGCTTGTATTTCTTGCCGCTGCCACACGGACATGGTGCATTGCGACTAATCGGCACTTGCTGCGGAGCTTCACCGCTGGACAACACCGACTGAGCTGCTTGATGCACATTATGCATCGCCTGTGGATCAACCTCTTCGATTTCTTCATCATTCGGAATATCATCGAGGCTTTGCAGACGCACGGTAAATAATACCTTAACAATATCACCTTTGAGATTATCCAGCATATTGGCAAACAGATTAAATGACTCCTGTTTGTATTCCTGTTTCGGATCTTTTTGAGCGTAACCGCGCAGACCAATTCCTTGCCGCAAATGATCCAATTGGGTCAAATGCTCACGCCAGTAATGATCGATATGCTGCAATAATACCCCACGTTCAAAACGAGTTACCTGCGATTGAATCACTTGTTCGGCAACCGGAGCAAACGCTGCCATAACTTCATCCCGGCTAGTATTATCCGCAAATTGTTCGGCAAATAAAATCTCGCTGCTGCCGCCATTTTGGACAACAAAATCATCCAAAGCGACCAAATTCCAGCTTTCGCGAGCTTCCGGCACCATTGCACTAATAAATTGATTGACTTCCAAGCGAATCCGCGCTTCAAAACCTTCAAGTTTTTGTCGATAAACCGTTTTCGCATGCTCAATCAAACCTTCACGCAAATCATGTTCATCTATCGCTGAATTAGCCGCAATTTGCCCGGCTATATCGTATTCCAACAAATATTCATTTTTCAGCGCCGCTTCTAGCCCGCTAACATTCCATGCATCTTCCATCGCTTTTGGTGGAATATAGCTGTCAAATAAATCGCCCATTACTGCCACTATCATATTGGTAGTAATCGGTGATAAATCACTGTCAGTTAAAACTTCATCGCGTTGAGTATAAATTACTTTTCGTTGATCATTGGCAACATCATCGTAATCCAGCAATTGTTTACGGATATCAAAATTGTGTCCCTCAACTTTACGCTGTGCCGACTCAATCGAACGGGATAATAAACGATGTTCAATCGCCTCACCATCTTTCATGCCAAGCTTTTGCATCATCCCGCGCATCCGCTCACCACCAAAAATTCTGAGCAATGAGTCATCCAATGACAAATAGAAGCGAGAAGCCCCCGGATCACCCTGCCGACCGGAACGACCACGCAACTGATTATCAATCCGTCGTGATTCATGGCGTTCAGTACCAACGATATATAATCCGCCAGCCGCTAAAACTTGCTTATTGCGCACTTCCCAATCCGCCATAATTTTAGCAATTTTAGCTTTTTTCTCTTCGACACTTAATTTTTCATCGGCATTTACTGCGGCAATTTCCGGCTTGGGATTACCACCTAGGATAATATCGGTTCCGCGCCCAGCCATATTGGTTGCCACGGTAATATTACCTGGATAACCAGCCTGGACAATAATATCCGCTTCCCGCGCATGCTGTTTAGCATTTAAAACGGAATGTTTTAATCCGGCTTTAGTCAATAACATCGATAACTGCTCAGACATTTCCACTGAAGTAGTACCTACCAATGCCGGTTGATTCGTCTTGCTGCACTCGGTAAGATCTTCGACAATCGCATTAAATTTATCATTAAGATTCATGTAAATCTTATCATTATGATCCAGCCGCACCATCGGTTTATTGGTCGGAATTACTACCGTTTCCAAATTATAGATTTGTTGGAATTCATAAGCTTCAGTATCAGCCGTTCCCGTCATCCCCGCTAGTTTTTTATACATCCGGAAATAATTTTGGAACGTAATGGTTGCCATGGTCTGATTTTCTTTTTGAATTTCAACCCCTTCTTTGGCTTCGACCGCCTGATGAAGGCCATCCGACCAGCGCCGTCCGGACATTAAACGCCCGGTAAATTCATCGACGATAACAACTTCGCCGCCTTGAATGACATAATGCTGATCTTTGAAGTAAACATAATGCGCCCGTAATGCAGCCAATAAATGGTGCATTAAGGTAATATTATGAACATTGTATAAGCTGTCACCCTCTTTGATTAAGCCAATTTCGGCTAAAATTTGCTCGACATGCTGATGTCCAGCTTCGGATAAAATCACATTATGATGTTTTTCATCAACCCAGAAATCACCCTCGGTGCTATCTTCGGCTTCCTGCCGTAACAATAGCGGCGGTACCTGATTAAGTGCCCGATAAAGTTCGTCACTGCCTTCGGCTGGTCCGGAAATAATCAATGGAGTCCGTGCCTCATCAATCAGAATCGAATCGACTTCATCAACAATCGCAAAAGCCAATTGCCGCTGAACTTTTTGTCCAGCCTCAAACACCATATTATCGCGCAGATAATCAAAACCAAATTCATTATTGGTTCCGTAGGTGATATCCGCAGCATAAGCAGCACGTTTTTCTTCGGTTGAAACATCCGGTAGATTAACCCCAACTGTCAACCCTAAAAATTCAAATAACGGACGCACGGTTTCGGCATCGCGTTTGGCTAAGTAATCATTAACCGTTACCACGTGCACACCATTGCCGGTCAAAGCATTTAAATATGACGGCAAAGTTGCGACCAGAGTTTTACCTTCCCCTGTACGCATTTCGGCAATTTTATTATCATTTAGAACCATGCCGCCGATTAATTGGACATCAAAGTGACGCATTCCCAGAACCCGGACACTTGCTTCACGACAAACCGCAAAGGCTTCCGGCAGCATTTGTTGTAATGTTTCCCCGTTAGCGTAGCGCTCTTTCAGCTCGGCGGTTTTTGCCCGCAACTCATCGTCGGTGAGTGCTTGTGCCTGTCTTTCCACATAATTAATCGCAGCCACCATCTTGTTGTACTGTTTTAATAATCGATCATTACGAGTACCGAAAACTTTATAAGCTATTTTTTTTATAAACATAATCTACAATCTTTAAATTAATAATAATTTTCATCAGCTCATTTTGCCAAACCCCAGCAAAATGCCCGCAGTTTTAATAATGACATAAACATAAAGCCGTTTATTTTACCATATCCAACTACTTTATCTCGACAAAATTTGTATCAACGAACGTAAAATCCCTTGATTTCAAGCACGAAAAACAAATCGCGGCTCCCTAATTTCAAGAATAACAATATGTAATTTTTCCACATTTAATAATGTCACCTTAAAAAATTTTGCTGGTTTCATTTTATACAACCGCCACGATAAACTTCTTAATGATATTTCGTAAAAAGTAAAAAAAGCTACCGAAAAATCGGCAGCATTTAGTTGTAACAAATTTAAATTTTACTGCTGAGCACAATAAAGGTGAAAATAACCAGTAGACTGACATCCCATAGTCGCAGCATTCCACCAATTTTGTGAGTTTTCATTAGCTCGACCAATCCTACTGTTGAATCCAGAGTTACTAGTCCAATTATTGCAGTTTTCACCATTTCCAGTAAAAGCATAATATTTGCCATTCGTTGGTGGAATGACGCTGCCATTTTCACTCCAATAAATATAAACGCCACCTGCTGCGGTAGGAATCTGGGCGGCGCCAACAAAATCCCCTCCTGTTGCTTTCCCCATCAACTGACCATTCGTGTTTTTATAATATTGGCATGTTTTAGTAGCATTATTTGTATTTAACAAAGCCTTCCACGTAGCGCCTAGCGGATTGGTAATAGAACCACTACTAGCTGCTGTTTGGCACAAATTATCTGCACCATTATAACCATCACTACCGCTACCCGCTGTTTTCAAATCCCCAGTATAGGTGGCATTGGTGGTAAAAATATACTTAGCGTCTGAGCCCGTCACCGATATAGTTGACTCGGTATATTCAGTCGTACTAGACGTAATCGTTACTGGGCTATTATTAGTGTCCGTTCCTGCACATAATAACAATGCACTGTCACAACTTGTATTACCAGCAGTAATTGTGCAGCTGGTTGCTTGGTTTATTGCACCACCGTAACTATCACTAAAATAATACTTATTTGCAGCAACGAAGTCCTGAGGTATCGTGAAACTCACAACTTTATCATCGGCAATTGAGCTTGGAATAGTTGCAGTAACTGGAGTACAGCTACTCGCAGTATCGGTAGCCGGCAAAGGATAACCACAGCCAGCGCTCAAAGCAAGATCTGCCTGGGCAACAGTTGCTGTTGTTGAACCCTGACTATATCCGCTAGCTGCGGTAGAAACCGTTAGGTTAGTTCCAACCGTAGCAGTGGATGCCGCACACAGGTTATTAGTATCATCAGTTGATGTTGAACAAGAAGTCATTCCACTGCTAATAGTACAAGAGGCAGAACTACTAAATGGACCATCCCCCTGTAAACCAAAGCCATATTTAGTATTATCAATTGGAGAAACGTTAAAGGTCACAAGAGTATCGGTAGTTACTACAGTAGCTACGGTTGCTGTCATTACGCTGCATAAGCCTCCAGTTTGTGGGCTGCGGCTGGACGTTACGGTAATTGCCGGTAAAGGCTCCGGTCCCGAAGTAGGACTAACCGTCGGACTAGGAGTTGGAGTCGGATTAGGAGTCGGTACCGGTAATGGATTGACATTCTGACTGGTCCCACCGGTACTGGTCTCAGTTTGACCACTTGGATTTTTGGCGGTTACCAAAACTGCATTGCTGGTTGGAGCAACTGAAGTATTGATTAATTCATAAGTTACCTTGATTACCCGCTGACCATTGAGTAATTCATCAGCTACAGTAACTCTAACATTCGGACTGGAGCTGGTCAGCTTGATTTGTGAAGCCGTCAAGTCACCAATGTTGTATAGATAGCCATATTGAACCGGATTAGTTTGCGTTAAATAAACCTGATTGGGGGTTAATTGTAAGTTAATGTTATTACCTTGGGTTGTCAGTGTATAGGTTGCTGTACTGATATTACCAGAGGTGGCTTCTAGATTCTTCAAGTTTAGCTTGTTAGCTAAGGTGTTTAAAGTACTGGTCACTAAACCTTGATTAGAAACCTGAACTTTAAATTTCTGACTGAGATTAACACCTTGTGGAATCGGTAATGAGATTTCAACTACATCACCCATGCTTAACGCTGGTTTACCGGCACCAGAATTGCCGCTAATTACTTCCTGATCAGGAATAACATTGCCACTCTCATCTACCAGTTGAACGGTATTGATATTACCGACATTCGGTGATTGAACAACTGCGGTTACCAGAATGAAC
>CAZATM010000012.1:0-2413 GCA_964488065.1 uncultured Neisseria sp. | reverse complement strand
TCTTCATCCGACGGGGTGTCATACCCTGCTTCCATGCAGCAGTACTATCCAGGCGATTGGTATCAATATGGCGCAACCAGCGATAGATCGCTGCAGGCTATCGGATTTGACAGCTATAACCATTTATTTATGTCCGGAGATTACCTTAATACCGGAAGTGTAGTGAAGTATTACATTAGTGAGATGAATCAATTTTGATTTTAACAGCAGTCGACGGATCTTGTTATCGGTCGACTTTTTTGGACGTGAAAATAGATGGATGATATCAAAGATAAAATTTGTAGCTTTGTCAATGGATTTAATCAGTTGATAAGTAATACGGAGGGGGAGCATCGCAAGCGAAGTGAAACCTCCTTGGAGTCTTTGTATTTTGCGATATGCGATTTGCTTTCCGAGTTGGGGTATTCGTTAATTTCACTGACCGTGCTTGAAGAGTTGTTTGTTATTTACCAGGAGGAGCTAGCTCAGCCATTGGAGCGAGATGAACTCATGTTAAGTTTTGTTCTCCAGTTGTTAAATGCCAATGACCCACAGAAATATGGCTTGGTTCAGGCGGGGGCGGTATATCAACATAGTGGACTGAGTTTGCCGCAATTATTTGAAATTATTTACCGCCATCGCTTGTTTACTATAATGTCACCTTATCAAAATGGTTCTTCGGTTGTTTATGAGCGAGATAATATTATTCGCGTATTAGACCAGATGGAGATATTGGAAATTAAACAGGAGTCGCGATTTCTATGATTGAATACTCCGGGAGTTTTTCCCGGAGCCTGTAGATACACCTAGTAACCGATCTAAGTTACATGGCAGGTATTCTAGCATAAAATTCAATCATTATTAAAGGTTTTTAAAATTATTTAGGTCGGGTACTCAAAGATGAACGGCCGCCAGAATGATTCCGGGATAATTTTATCAATCCCGTGCTCTTTTACCGTGTTAAGTAGTTTCAGATAATGTGGCGGAAAAATGTTAAATTTGGGACAAATTTGGTCGGATATTATTTTACTCAGTGTTCCTCGTTTTATTCCCAAAATTTGCGCAGCATAATCTTGCGATATTCCCTGACTGACCAAGAATAATACCTCTTTCTGCCGCGGGGAAAGTTTCAACTGATTATAAAATTTGGCTGGATTGTCAACTTCGGGGTGAAACTGTTTGGGCTCATAAGAACCGTTATTTAAGATGTTGATAAATTCCTGCATCCCAAAAAAAGAAAACTTGTATCCGGTTACCTGAACCCCAACAACTTCACCATTGGGGTGGACAATCGGAACGGCGTTGCGCCCATAGCCATGAAAAGAACGATGTAGAGGCAGTAACATCACAAAATTAATGACGCTTTTGGTCTCAATGACTTTTCTGATAATGCTGCCGGTCTTTTTCATCCCGTTGGCAAATTGCTCGAGTGATAGATTATGCTGTGCAATAAATTGCTCGATAAACGGCATCGGAATAGTCGCGTGATTAAATCGGGTGTTCAATATCTCTTTCTCAACACCGATAAGCCGGCGTACAGAAGCACTCAGCCAGCAAAAATGTCCATTAAAGTCCAAAATTGCCATCCGACAATCCAGATCATCAAGTGGGTCATAGATTGGAATTACTGTATTATACAGATAATCGATTTTTTCTTTTTCGCTTAGCATAATTTTAAAGATTCCAAAAATAGATTTTACTTCGATTTTAACATAATCCCGTCTTCATGATGGGAGATTTACATCTTTAATTTACGCCCAGCCATAAATACATGTTTTTATCACAGTACAATACATCCGCTGCTTTCTTATGGTGGTAGGCGCGGAATTTACCGTGTTTAATCTTCGCAATGATTAAGATTGTGCAGTATATTGGCAAAAAATTACCCAGCAATTTTATCAGAGTACCTCAAACTGTGCTTATCAACACCCCTAACAATGGTTAAGGGTGCCTAAATAACTAAGTTGGTATATATCAGTTTTTACTACCACTTGCGGTCTGGAGGTGCTGGCTGTTAGTTTGTTCAAAAGCCCGTTTAAATTCATCAAAGCTGATATTATCACGAGTCAAATGCAAGATATCAATTACAGGTAACATTGCGCTGTCGTGCGTCTGAAACAGATTAAATAATGGTGCTGTAAATAGATAATCACTTCCTTGTCTAGCGGTGTAGTTTTTTTGCGTCTCAAGATTTTTAGATAATAATCCATAATAAATTGAGTGGGTAATACTATTTTGTGAATCTGCCTCCAAGAACCAGCTGGCTAGTGCTAGCGCACTATCCTGAGCATTACTTGAATTTCTGATTTCTTCGCATAGTAGCCCCGCATAGATGCCAACTCCCTTAAACAAGGTGGCATCTTGAGTAAATGCAAAACGAAGGCTCAAATCAGAACCTGTAGATGTCAGCAGCGATATTGCTTTTAAAACATTA
>CAZATM010000011.1:0-7185 GCA_964488065.1 uncultured Neisseria sp. | reverse complement strand
TCCGATTTTTGTTTATACTCACGATTCAATTGGTCTTGGTGAAGACGGTCCGACCCATCAGGCAGTTGAGCAAACCGCTTCTTTACGCTTGATTCCAAATATGAATGTGTGGCGCCCATGTGATACCGTCGAAACTATGGCAGCGTGGGGGCATGCGATTGGTCAAACAGAAACTCCGTCATGCTTGATCTTTTCGCGGCAAAATCTTAAATTTATGGTGCGTCATCAAACGCAACGCGAAAATATTCTTAAAGGTGGCTATATTTTGCAAGATGGCGGCGCTACCCCAGATTATGCAATTATTGCGACTGGCTCAGAAGTTGAACTGGCGGCGAGTGTTGCTGAAAAATTGCGGGCAGAAGGTAAAACTGTTCGTGTTGTCTCAATGCCTTCGACCAATGTTTTTGATAAACAGGATGCGGCATATCGGTCAAGCGTATTAGGCGGCGCCAAGCAAATGGTTGCTATTGAAGCCGGTATTGCCGATAGCTGGTATAAATATGTTGGAACTGAAGGGGTAATTGTTTCGATTGATCGTTTCGGTGAATCAGCACCGGCGGGAGTGTTGTTTGATTATTTTGGCTTTACCGTTGATAAAATTTTAGCACGGTTAAAGTAGTAGATAATCCCCTTGAAAATTTTGTGGATAGGGAGTATAATAAGTCCCTGAAATTAACCTTTGAGAAGAGAGAAAATATGTCAAAAATTAAAATTGCAATTAATGGATATGGCCGGATTGGTCGCAATGTATTACGTGTATTATTTGAAAACAAATTAACTAATGATTTTGAATTGGTAGCGGTTAACGATTTAGGTTCTGATTTAGAAGTACAAGCTATTATCACCCAGCGTGATACTGTACAGGGTTACTTCAACCATAAAGTTGAAGTCGTCGAAGGTGGTTTGAGTATTGATGGTCATTTTGTACGGTTCTTTGCTGAACGTGATCCTAAAAATCTGCCATGGAAAGACCTAGGTGTTGATGTAGTTATGGAATGTACCGGTGTGTTTAATTCTAAAGCTAAATCAATCGCTCACATTGAAGCTGGTGCTAAAAAAGTAGTTCTGTCAGCGCCTGGTGATAAAGATGTTGATGCAACAGTGGTATTTGGGGTTAACCAAGAAGTGTTGACTAAAGACATGATTGTGGTATCAAATGCTTCTTGTACTACCAATGCCTTGGCTCCAGTTGCTAAAATTTTGAATGGTTTAATCGGAATTGAACGTGGTTTAATGACAACTGTTCATGCGTTTACCAATGACCAAGTTTTGACGGATATTTACCATAAAGATGCTCGCCGTGCGCGTTCTGCAGTTATGTCAATGATTCCGACCAAAACTGGTGCTGCCGCTAACGTTGGTTTAGTAGTTCCTGAACTTAATGGTAAATTGGATGGATTGGCTGTGCGTGTACCGACAATCAATGTGTCATTGGTTGATTTTACTTTCACTGCATCACGCGAAACATCAAAAGATGAAATCAATGCTGCGATGAAAGCTGCTTCTGAAGGCGCTTACAAAGGTATCTTAGCTTATAATACGCAAAAATTGGTTTCAATGGACTTTAACCATACCAATGTTTCTTCAACGTTTGATTCAACTCAAACCCGTGTTGATGGTAACTTAGTTAAAATTTTTGCTTGGTATGATAATGAATGGGGTTTCTCAAACCGCATGTTTGATACCGCTAAAGCCTTATTTAACGCAAAATAATAGTAGCTAGTTAATATTATTTTGGTAATTTTATAAAACCTGAGTAATTTATTTACTCAGGTTATTCTGATTTATGAGGTTATAATGTTTAAACGATTATTAGGACTTTTTTCCAGCAGTATTGCAATTGATTTGGGAACTGCCAATACTTTAGTATATCTGCAAGGCAAAGGAATTGTTCTGAATGAGCCATCAATGGTTGCCTTGGCAATGGATAAAAGCGGGATGGGGAAACGAATTATTGCGGTGGGTAGTGAAGCTAAGACCATGCTTGGTAAAACGCCCGGACAAATTGAAGTTGTTCGCCCGATGAAAGATGGTGTGATCGCTGATTTCAATGTAACCGAGCAAATGATTAAATATTTTATTAAAAAAGTGGCTGCACATAAACGCTTTATGTCAATGCCGCCAACGATTGTTATCTGTGTTCCATGCGGCTCGACTCAGGTTGAGCGGCGGGCGATTAAAGATTCGGCATTGGCTGCTGGCGCGAGACAGGTTGAGATTATCGAAGAAGCCATGGCGGCAGCAATTGGTGCCGGGTTGCCGGTTGAATCACCGAAAGCGTCAATGGTAGTTGATATCGGTGGTGGTACTACCGAAGTCGGAGTTATTTCATTGGGCGGCTTGGTCTATGCCAATTCGATCCGGGTTGCCGGTGATCGGATGGATGAAGTAATTACCAATCATATACGCAGTAAGCATGGCTTATTAATTGGCGATACTACCGCCGAGGAAATAAAAAAACAAATGGGTTCGGCGCATCCAGATAGCGATAATGGCGAGATGGAAATTCGTGGACGAAGCATTTATGATGGGCTGCCAAAACAAGTAACAATTTCTTCGGCAGAAATTCGCGCGGCTCTACAAGATGCACTGGAACAAATTGTGTTGGCAGTTAAACAGGCGTTGGAATTAACTCCACCAGAATTAGCTGCTGATTTAATTGATTCAGGGATTGTTTTGACTGGTGGTGGCGCCTTATTACGCGGTTTAGATGTGTTGTTGGCGCAAACTACTCAGCTTAAAGTTACTTTGGCTGAAGAACCACTGCTATGTGTGGCTAAAGGCTGCGGGATGGCGTTGGATCATTTAGCAGCTAACCGAGTTTATTTGAGTCGCACGCGCCAATGCAACGCTTTAAAATTTGGCTGATACTCATGAGTGTCGGCCTTATTCTGCTTGACAAATATTCATTCATTAGCCACTATCGGGATAGTGCGATCGTGGCATTGCAGAAACAAACCTCGTTATTTTTCTATCGGGTTAAAAATTATCCGCAATTAGTGCTACTAAAAACGCAACAGCAGCAGGAATTGGCGACGCAAAATGTTCAACTTAAAAAACAGGTTGAACAATATTCGGTGCTCCTACAACAATCAAAAAATCAGATGCAAGATATTAAAGCCGTCGGTGGACTTAATCAGGATGGTTTGTATGACGACTTTAAGCAGATTGTTGCCAAAGCAGTTTTAGATGTCAATTTTTTTGTTAATAATCAACTGTTAATTGATGCGGGTGCTAATAAGGGAATTACCTTAGGCAATGCGGTTGTAAATAAAAATGGCGTAATTGGTCAGGTTTCTGCGGTCAATAGTAATAATGCTCAGGTGACACTGATAACCAATCCGACGTTTAAACTTTATGTTCAGCAAAGCGTTACCAAATCAAAGATGTTGGCACAGGGTGGCGGTAATAATGTGATTATGGTGCATTATCTGGATAAAAGCGATAAAATAGTTCCGGGTGATGTGCTGGAAACCACCGGATTGGATGACATTTATCCGGCAAATATTCCGGTTGCTAAGGTAGTAAAAGTGTTTTATGAAAATAATGGTTTTAATAGTGCATTATGTGTTCCGGTGGTTGATTTTCACCAGTTGCAATATTTGTTGGTACTAAAGAATGACAATAAGTAATATTAAACTGACCGTTTTTTGTCTGGTACTGATAGTGGTGCAATTTTTGATTAATAATTTGACGATATTGTATGTCGATTTATTGACGATCGTGCCGTTAGTCTTGTTGCTTGATAATCGTTATAACTGGATTCAGCTAATTGTCCTGAGCTTGTTATGCGATTTAATTGGACATTGGTATTTTGGTAGTCATTTATTAGCAATAACTATACTGAGTATCTTTAGCTTTAAATTAGTTAATTTTTACAAAATTTGTAACGCTTTTCAAAAGCTAGTCATTAATGGTTTTTTTCTGACGCTCTTGCTGGCGATCATTTATATAATTTCATTGGCAACTGCCCGGGTTTATATTTCATGGTACGGCTTTTTAGCGAATATCTTTGTGGGTTTGCCGCTGATTCAGTTATTAATTTCCCGCTTCGTTTTCCCGCGCAATTCGGAATATATTTTTTATGGCTAAATCCCGGTTAATCGCGGCATATCTTTTTGTCATAATCGGGAGTATTATTTTATTTTCCCGATATGCGTTTCTACAAATATCAGATCATCAGGAATTATTGGTAAAATCGGTTGATAACTATTCCTCTATTGTTGCCACCCAGCCGGTACGTGGCGGCATAATTGATAGTGAAAGCGTAGTTTTGGCTGATAATCGTGTTTCGTATGCTATCGCAATTCTACCTAAAAATGCTCGAAATATTGAAAGTGTTTTTGAGTCAATAACGCCCTATATCAATTTAACCGCGCTGGATAAAAAAAAATATAATAAGCAGTTACGCTTGTCAAAAAATTATGACTGGGTGATCATCAAAGACGATTTATCCAATACCGAAGTCGCCAATTTAACGGCTCATAATTACCTGTTTCTCGATTTAAATATTTATGCTCATACTAAGCGCGAGTATCCGTTTAATGATTTGTATGCGCATAGCTTGGGCTATGTTGGGCGAGTTAGCGGTAAAGATAAGCAACAGTTGGAAAGTATCGGAGTTAATAAAAACTATCTGGCCAATGATTATATTGGTAAAAGCGGTTTGGAAAAGGAATATGAACAGTTATTGCGCGGTAAAATCGGTAAAAAAGTTATTCGGACTGATGCACATGGTAATGAAGTTGGTTTGATTGGCAATAATCCAGCGGTTGATGGTTATACTTTGCAACTGACTATTAATAACCGCTTGCAACAATTAGCTTCAAATTTACTAGGGAATCGCAAGGGGGCTGTGGTTGCGCTAGATCCACAAACCGGCGGGGTATTGGTGTTTGTTTCCAAACCGTCCTATGATGCCAATTTATTCTTGGATGGGATTTCGCCTGAGGATTGGGAAGATTTACGCAATGATCCGGGGACTCCATTATTAAATCGTGCCAGTCAGGGAACCTACCCACCGGGATCAACTTTCAAGCCGTTTTTGGCTGCAGCCGCATTATATAGCGGGGTTCGGTCTGCTCAATATCGGTTTCATGATGTTGGTTATTTTACTTTGCCGGGTTCATCACATCGCTTTAGAAATAGCGGCAATGAGGTTTTGGGAACAATCGGAATAGTTGATGCGTTGGCACACTCATCCGATGCCTTTTTTTATAAAACTGGCTTGGATATGGGCGTAGATCGAATGGATTCAACGCTTTCGATGTTTGGACTCGGGCAAAAAACCGGGATTGATTTACCCGATGAAAATCCGGGATTATTACCTTCGCGTGCGTGGAAAGCCAAACGTTTTGCTAAGGATCAATATCAACGCAATTGGTTACCAGCTGACAGCGTTACTATGGGAGTGGGGCAAGGGTTTAATCATTATACCCCATTGCAAATGGCGTTTGCTACCAGTATTTTAGCCAATGATGGCGTTGTTCATCGTCCACACTTCTTAAGCCGCGTGTTGGATAAATATGGCGATGTTGTTGAGAGTTATACTGAATCATCATCGGTAATAAAAATTCGCCAGAGTGATCTTGAGCTGGTTAAGTCTGGGATGGTCAAGGTTATGCAGATTGGAACCGGGGCGCAGGTTGGGAGAGGGACTCCTTATACCATGGCAGGTAAAACCGGTACCGCTCAGGTGGTCGCTTTAGCACAAAATTCACGGAAAGCAAAATTTAGCGGCAGTCAATATAAAGATCACTCATGGTTTATTGCCTTTGCTCCGGTAGAAAATCCTAAAATTGCGATTGCCGTGGTAGTTGAAAATGGTGGTTGGGGGGCAAGTGCAGCCGGACCAATTGTCCGACAGGTATT
The DNA here is from genome assembly GCA_964488065.1 of uncultured Neisseria sp. GTDB lineage: Bacteria > Pseudomonadota > Gammaproteobacteria > Burkholderiales > UBA11063 > Aquella. The sequence goes on along the minus strand of CAZATM010000011.1, from coordinate 1,314 downwards.
TGATGCCTATTTATTACCGCATCAGGAAAGTGCTGTAGCAGTAACGCCAAGCTATAAACGTTTTGTGCCGCAAAAGCCGGCATCAGCCCCAGTCGTGGAAGAAAATAATAATACGCCAACTCAGATTAGTGAGGAACCTTCTGAGCCGGCGGTGAGTGCCGATAACGATAGTAGTAACGATAATCAAGATGGAGGGGGTAGTGACTCCACAGCTACGCAATAAATTACGCCAATTTTGGCATTATATTTTCAACTTCGACTATATTTTGATTTTTAGTCTGGCTGGAATGTTTGCTATTAACGTCTTTATTCAATATTCAGCAAATGACCAGATAATGACCCGTATGTATAGCGATGTCTTTTATCTGGGCGTTTCATTTACGCTAATGCTGGTGATCGCAGGAATCAGCATTAGTCGGATTCGCGCCATCTCAGTGCCGTTATATATTTTGTCGTTGGTATTGATAATTCTGGTACTGATTATTGGTGTCAAGGTTAATGGTGCTAGGCGTTGGCTTAATCTGGGAATTAGGATTCAACCATCGGAGTTATGCAAGATATCGGTGCCGTTACTGGTAGCATATGTTTTATCGATTAAAAATCATATCCTTTCTTATAAAGACTATATTGTTGGTCTAATTATTATTGCGATTCCATTTGCGATTATTGCCAAGCAGCCCGATTTGGGAACTGGGATTTTGGTGTTTGCCGCAGGCTTTTTCGTGTTGTTTTTTGCTGGATTGCCATGGCGGGTAATGATAATTAGTCTGATAGTAATAGTTGCGTCCAGCCCGTTAATTTGGACTCTTCTTAAAGATTATCAGAAGCATCGGATTTTAACTTTACTTAACCCAGAATCTGATCCTTTGGGCAAGGGTTATCACATTATTCAGGGGATTATTGCTATTGGTGGCGGTGGTATGGATGGAAAAGGTTATTTGCATGGAACGCAGGTGCATTTGAATTTTATCCCGGAGAAACATACCGATTTTGTAGTGACAGTCTTGGCGGAAGAATTTGGCTATATTGGTGTGGCAGCGCTACTAGTATTATATTTACTGATAACTTTGCGTGGGTTGCGGATAACCCGACTGGCGCAAGATCGTTTCTCACAAACGCTGGCTGGCAGTATCACGTTATCGTTCATTTCCTATGTCTTTATCAATATGGGAATGGTTAGTGGAATATTTCCGGTGGTTGGGGTACCGTTGCCGCTAATTAGCTACGGCGGTACGGCGACAATTGTGTTAATGATTGGCTTTGGGATTTTATTGTCAATTGATCATCAGCGGCGCTATAAGCCACTGTAATATT
>CAZATM010000010.1:0-4992 GCA_964488065.1 uncultured Neisseria sp. | reverse complement strand
TTTATTTTGCGGGATACCGCTTAAAGCCGAACCGTAAAAAGCAAAATTTTCATTAACTAACGGCAGCGATAAATCCGGCGCAAAATGATCAATGATTCTTAGCCGCAAATAGGCCTGCCACACGGCTAGCGGTGTGTGTTGCAGCAAATGGTTAAATTGATGGAAATAGCTGGGCTGCGAAATTATTACGTAATTTACCTTATCCTTGATACCACTAGCGCTTAAATAGGCTGACCACGAGTAGCCTGGGGTTAGGCCATCCAATTGTGGTAGCAAATATTTATTATAGGTTTTTTGCGGATCACGATTAGCAACCTTCGTCCATTGTGCCTCTGCCAACCTGGTTTCCAACTGGATAATTTCTTTGGCGTGGGCTTGCGGCGCGCTATCATTGATAAAAGTTAGCATTTTAGCAATATGGGTTTGGTAGGCATTAAGGGTTTTAGCCAGTTGGTGGTCATCTTTTTTTAGGTAATAGTCGCGATCGGGAAGTCCCAGGCCATCTTGATAGAAATCAGCCACCATAACACTGGAATCCTTGGCATCCTGATGAATTGCTACACTATAGGGCATGGCGATTCCGTCGCGTTGTAGTTGCGCCATTAGTGCGGGAATTTGTTGCACCGAGCTTAGCTGTGCCACTTTTTTCAGCAGTGGTTCAAGTGGTATGATCCCTTGCTGATTTAGTTGTGATTCATTCATGAATTGTTGATAAATGGTTGCAATTTTTGCAGCCGAAGGATTCTGATTGTTGTGCTGGTTTGTAATTTGTGATTCAATTAAGCTATGTAATTGCTCAAGGGTTGTTTGGCGTAATTCATTAAACGCCCCCCATGAAGATTTATCGGCTGGAATTTGAGTATTTTTCAGCCAGTTGCCATTGCTATACTGATAAAAATCATCCTGTGGACGGACGTTTAGGTCGCGATTGGTTAGATTGATTCCAGAACTCAAGTTTACTTCAGGGGTGGTGCTTGTTGCGGCTCCGGCGATGCTGCTACCTAATGCCAATATGGCGAGAGTGATTATTTTTTGCTTCATGGTTAAACGATCTTAAAATGGTGAGAAGATGTTATTCTATAGCAGAATAAATATAAGTGGTGCAATAAAATTTGACTTAAAAATTAAATAGTGATATTATAACGGTATAACTCTTAAATAAATAGTTAGTGGATTTGCGTTGATGAAAAATTGGCTTGATTCAAAACTCCATCCGGAAATGGATTTCAATTGCCGGCGGATGGCTATTGTTGGCTGGTGGTTGGTAATTATTCCGCTGTGCGAGGTTATTTTTGATCAGCTATTTGCGGCATTTAGAGATAGTTGGCAATTTCAGATCCATAAATTATTGTACGTGGTTTTGATTGGTCTGAGTTTTCGCATTTGGAGACGGGCAGATAGCAATATTGCACCGGCAAACATTGCCCAGCCGCTGTTGAGATTCAATGCCGTTTTCTGGCAAAGTTTTACTTTATTGACCGGTGCGCTGGTGTTTTGCGATCAAGCCGGATTGATTTTGCCATTGGCATCTATTTGGATTGGGATTTCTTTTCATTTATGGGGACAGTTGCTGGTTGGTCAATTACGCTATGTTGGCTGGGGATATATTGTCGGTGGGTTAGTAGCGCTGATATTAAATTCGCACAGCAGTTATCCGTGGTGGCGGGTAGAAATAATTGTTTTGGGTCTGAGCTATCTAGCGCTTGGGAGCTGGTGTCAGCGGCGGTTGGGGAAGTCCGCGCGATTTGTTGAATAAGTAATATTACGCATACTAAAAATTTTAACACTAATAAGTTATTGATTTTTCCTCATGGCACGCTGATTTTACATCAGCAATCAGCGCGCAAAATCGTCAAACCCAATAACTTAGCGTTAAAAAATATTATATGGTGCGTAATATCAGTTAATTCTAGTATTAATAGTTATTTTAGAAGGTAGTAGACATGGAAAATCAAACACAACAAGAGGCATTGCAACAACTGAATCTTATCCAACAGGTAATTCAGGGCAATCACCGACTCCTATTTAATAGCCGCCGGTTGGTCGTGATTGGTGTAATTTTGGGCTTAATTCCGCTGTTTGAACTGGGATTGGAACGCATAATTCCCGAACAGTTGGAATCGCTGTGGCAGGTCGTGCTGCGAATTGGTTTTTATTATGTGATTAGTTGGCTGGGAATAAAACTCTTTGCTAAGAAAGTGGAAGGTGGTAGAAGTTTGTTGCCAGCCGCTCTGAATAAAGCTTTTGAATTGCATGGGGTAATCCTCAAGGTAATGGCAATGTTGGATATCGTCTTGGGTTTTTGTGGTTATGCTGACTTGATTTTGCCGTTAAATTTCATTTTACTAGGGTTGTTATTTAATCTGTTTTCCCGTTTTACTTTAACTTCGTTGGCAGTTGTCTCGTGGAGTTATATTTTATTGGGCTTGCTGGGAATAGCTGGGCACAACTATCTGGCGGAAAATGCTTGGCAGGTCGAACTATATTATTTGGGATTTAGCTATATTTTGATGGGTATCTTATTGGAACGGCATAATCATGCATAATCTGGAACTGGATGAGGTATTGCATCAGCCACAGCGCACGCGGATAATGACCTATCTACTGGCATTTGGTCGGAGTGATTTTACCACCTTAAAGAAGTCGCTCGAATTAAGCGATGGGCAAATGACTACCCATATGCGGGTATTGCTGGCAAAAGAATATGTCCAGCAATATAAATCCTTTTACAATAATAAGCCGCGTACCGAATATGAAATCAGCGAATATGGTAGTCAGTGCTTCAATAAATACCTTGAAAATTTAAAATATATTTTGGAACAAACCGTTGGCTAGCCCAGTTGTTCCAATTGTTCCTGCAATCCCAGCCACTGTAACTCTTCATCTTCCAGTTGGGCTTGCGCCACATTTAATTCTTCCAGCAATGTGGAATATTTAACCAGATTTTCCGGCTGCATTATTTTCGGATCAACTAGTTCGGCATTAATTAAGGAGATAGCGGAAGTCAATTGCTGCATCTTCTTTTCAGAAAGACTGATTTGCTGGCGAATTTTGGCACTTTGTTTGCGCCGCTCGGAATTATTGCCAGTGCTAGCCGCGGCTGGTGGTGCACTTAGTGATGGCGCTGCAGGAGTGGAATCTGTGATAAACTCTTTTTGCAGCAAATATTTTTGATAATCGCTAAGATCGCCATCAAAAATCTGCAATTGATTATTTTCAATCCAGTAAAAATCATCAACTACCGCGTCCAGTAAAAATTGATCATGCGATACCAGTACCACCGCGCCGTCATAATCCTGCAAACTAAGCGCTAATTCTTCGCGCATGGCCATATCCAGATGATTGGTCGGCTCATCCAGAAAGAGAATATTTGGTTTGGTTAGAATTATACCAGCCAGTACCAGCCGCGATTTTTCACCACCCGAGAAGTTTTTGAGGGAGTTGGAACTAATTTCGGCGCTAAATCCGAACCGCCCAAGATAATTGTAAACTTCCTGAGTCGTCATGGGTTTGTTTTGCCGCTGGATATAATGAAATGGAGTGTCACCGCTCTCCAGTTGATCGATACTATGCTGGGCAAAATAACCGATTTTCAATTTAGGATTAATTTCAATCGTTCCAGCCAGCAAACTTCCGCCATCTAAAATCGCCTTGATTAAACTGGTCTTACCTTTACCGTTTTTACCAAGGAGCCCAATGCGGTCATGGGCAAAGATTTGTAGCTTGGCATCATTGATCAAGACTTTGTCACCATAGCCAATTGTAGCATCGGTGATGGTAAGTAGTTTATTACTGACATAATCCGGCGCAAAAAACTCGATAGAATAGTCGCGTTCATTGCTAACTACATTGGAGACCTGTAATTTTTCGATCATCTTCATCCGGCTTTGTGCCTGTTTGGCTTTGCTGGCTTTGGCTTTAAAACGCTCAACAAAACTTTGTAGATGATTTATTTTTGCCTGCGTCCGCTCTGCCACCTTACGCTGCAATTCTTCCTGTTCGCTGCGGGTTTGTTGGTAACGCGAATAGTTGCCGCTAAAGAGATTTAATTGCTGGTTATAAATCGCTACCGTATGGGTGGTAACATTGTCCAAAAATTCACGGTCATGGGAAATAATTATTGCCAGGCCATTATAGCGCGACAGCCAATCTTCCAGCCATAATACGGTTTCAATATCTAAATGGTTGGTTGGTTCATCAAGTAGTAATAGTTCACTGGGATTAAATAATGCCTTGGCTAAATTGGCACGCATTTGCCAACCCCCGGAAAATTCATGCAAGGGTTTTTGCAATTCCGATGGCGAGAAGCCGAGGTTAATCAGCAGCTTTTCGGCCTGCGAGGGTAATTGATAAAATATCGGCAAATCAATATGTTTCTCCCGGTAGTGCGGGTTAGCTAATAACACATACTCCAGTAATAGAGTATCCGATGCTTCAATTTCCTGCTCGATATAGCTGATTAAGGCATTGGCTGGAAGCGAGAAATCCCCGGCATCACTATGGATTTTTCCCAAAATCAATTGCAGCAGCGTAGTTTTGCCGACGCCATTATTGCCAACCAGTCCGACTTTTTGCCCGCTGTAAAGTTGCAAGCTGGTATTATTCAGTAACACCCGCCCGCTATAGCCGACAGTGATATTTTTAAAATTTAACATTATTTTCCATGAAAAATTGATTACCGGAAAACGGAGTTTAACAAAGTCCGGGAGCGGCTGTCAAAAATATGGCGTAAATCAATGCAAAAGCTGTGCATGCTGGCTACTTACATACGCTATTGAACCAAATTGGAATAAACGTGTGATGTTTAGTTTATGATAAGGCTATAACATGAATAAAAAAATTGTATCACGGTTAAACTATATCAATTTTGTATTCCATGATGTCATAAAATATATTTGGAAAAAATTCATTGGGGATTTGTTTGTGATAGTCAAGGCGAATGGCTTTTTCAATTAATAAATTTCTTGAAGTTGTTTCAAATTTAATTTTTAA
>CAZATM010000009.1:0-12107 GCA_964488065.1 uncultured Neisseria sp. | reverse complement strand
CCTGATTGCCGCGGCAGCTAATACCCAGAATCCGGCTGAAAAAATCGCGTTGAATACACAGGCGCTAAATCTGGTTTTGAATGACTACGCGATTATTCCACTGTTTCAGCCCAATTATTCCAAGCTGATTAAACCGTATGTCAAAAATCTCGACATTGAGCATAACTATTATAATGTCGAACAGTCCAAATGGATTTCGCTCGCCAAATAAGTGTATTATAATAAAAGGGCCTGATAAATTCAGGCATTTTATAAAGTGCGTTTACCACTTTTGGATATTCCAAAATTACTGCGTTACGTTAACACTATATAAAGAACATCCACTAAATATCATTAGTATGGTTTTCAATAACTTTTCTGAATTGCAATCATATAGTGTTAGATTCACTGAATTTTTTGATTAAGGAGTTTAGCCGCCGTAATAAATCATCGTAAGTTAAGATATCAACAATATTTTTATATTTTCTCTTAATAATTTCAAAGTCAAACTTTTGTTGCAGTAATAACTCGCTATCTCTACCCATAATAATTACACCTTTGGGATTAACTATTTTTAGGCTAATACCTGCGCCTGCTAGCTGATTTGAGTACTCATCATTTATCTGCTTAGTAATTTCATCCTCACCAACTTTACCCATTCTCAATAAATGGAAAATATATTTTTCAACTTGCATAATAGAACCAGATAGTTCCCTAAGCGGCACGTGGTTATCTCGATAGGTAGCTTTAGTAACCAAACAGGTATCAACTGGTTGCTTTATTTCAATAATATCTACATTTCCATCAAAGTCAACCAACAGAAAATCTAATTCCCTGTGTGTATTCAGCTCATAATCTTTAATTTTAATCTTTTCATAAACATACAGGTACTTCGGAAATAACAACAACAAAAGTTTCATTATTTCATTTTGCCAAGTTGCTTCATTATATCCGTTGGAGTCTTGTAACATAACAACTAATTCATCATGCAGATATTGATATTTTTTAACTTCTATCTCTGAACTATTTGATTCCATTTCTGAATTATGCCTAATTACAGAATTTTTCTTTTTTAAATAATGAAGGTAATCAATTTCTGGCTGATCTGAAATATTCAAATGATCTTTTAATACCCTATATACTCGACTACTAACATACTTCTTAAGCTCATTATCATTGGGAAATTTTTTATGTAATGCTATTAGTAACTCTAACGAAATTGCATTATTTGATTCACCACCAATGATGACTTGCCCCTTAATAACTCCTTCAATATGGCGCATAATATTAGTTCGCTTGGTTGCTACAAATAGATTTGACTTGAATTTACTATTTTGAATAATATCTTTATGCACTAATACATCGTTAACTGTTCCCAAAATCTCTTTATTTATTTTAAAATATTGCTCATCATATTTAGTAGCAAAAACAAATAATGCTTCATCGCCACGAATAATATCATCTGGCGAATTAAACAAGTCATTTTTAGTAAAACAAAATACCCTTTGATTAATATATATTTCCTGATCATCTTTAAATTTACTACAAAGCCAGTCCATGCTATTTAATTCAGATGAATAGTTAACAACAAGAATATTTTCCTCATTCTCATTCATATAAGTAAATTTAATCATAATAACTCCCTAACAGCTTGATCTAAAATTGGCTGTGTTATATCAAGCAGATTTGTATTTTATGCTGTCGCGTTGATTTTGCTGATTTAATTTTGGTGTGATTTATTTTGCTTTGGTTTCCGCCTCGCTATAAGCCATAGTTCTCCTTCATTCTAACTACAATTTTGCAACAATAATTGGAGTTATATTTTATCATATCAACCATAGTCAAAATATCGGCATTTATGCTGCACCTGCTTAATATTGCGGGATTTTTTGCAAGACATACGCAAGCTTGTGTTATAATCCGCCCGATCAGGTTGATTGGGCTACCTGAACCCATAAAAGAGGACATCACCCAATTCAAATCATTTGAGTATTATTCATACTTTTATATCTGCCAATTATGGGTCACGGCAAATAACATATAGGAGTTTTTCATGAATAATTCATCACGCATCATATCGTTATCTGAAGCCAAAATTCAGGCACAAATTTTGTTAAAAAATCTCAATTCCACTGAATCAGAGCTAAAAACTGTGGCAGTAGCAAAAATCGACAACTATTTGAATCGTATTGGCTTAACTCTAACCGCGGATAAAATTCAGCTCAAACATTGTCTCGCGTGCATTGCTGATCAATATGGTTTTGATAGTTGGGCAAATTGTAAATTTTATTTTGAGCAGACCCAATTGACCGCGTTTACGCCACGAGGTGGATTCTTTAATCAATGGTTTAGTAATTATTCAGAAGCCAAGCAAATATTAAAGGATAGCAAAGGCTATCTATTGCCATACCGGCAACAGTTTTTCATTTGCGAGAGCGGTTATATTGAATATCTAAGCTTGAATCCGGCGGATCCGAATTGGGAAAAAATTGGCTATAATTGGGTTGAACCGCAAGATATCAGCGCATGGCAGGAATTAAACAACGCTTACGTTCATCAATAAATATTGTCATATATTAAAAAATTAACAGTAAGTTACTGAGTAAATATTCTTAAAACACTCAATAACTTACTGCTTAATTTAACAACTCCCGCAACTAGTTAACATCTTGGTGGTGCGGCGATTATTCTTTAGAACCCACAGAATGGATAAATTCAGCAATCTGCCGGTAGCTTTCCTGACATTCCTGAGGACATAAATTTTCCAGCATTAAAAAGGCATGAATTACACCGGGAATTTTACTTAATTTGGCTTCAACTCCGGCAGCACAAAGCTTATCATAGTAACTTTCCCCCTCGGAATGCAACGGATCATATTGTGCAGTAATCACCAAAGATCTTGGCATTTGCGGATAAAATTTGCCATAAACCGGCGACAAGGCTTTTCGGTCTTCACCATGCTGAAAGTAATTATCAAAATACCAGCTAATTTTAGTCTTTTCGAGTAAATAACCTTCGCCAAACTCGGCAATTCCCGGTGAAGCAAGGGTATAATCCAATGACGGATAAATTAATACTTGGGTGACAATCTTGGCACGACGAACCAATTCACGATCCAGCGTTAAAGTTGCGCATAAGGCCGCACCACCACTATCCCCAATCAAAATTAGTTCACGGGAACGATAATTAATCTGCCACTCATCCAGCACCGGAAATAAATTAACCATTACCGTAGCACAATCATTTAGCCCTACAGGATAAGCAAACTCCGGTGCCAAGCGGTAATCAACTGCAACGATTATAGTATTGGTAGCTTGTGCCAAATGGCGAACGATTCCATCATAAACCGTGATACTACCGCACATATGCCCGCCACCATGAATAAACAGTCCAACCTTAAACTGCACATCACCAGCACCTGCCGGAATATAAATCCGAATCGGCACCGGATAGCCATCATTATTGATACTATCATCAATTATTCGCAAATCAGTCGGATAGTTGGTTACATAACTGCGGGTCATATTTGCCAACGCTTCGCGGGTATTACTTTGATTCATCTTAAATTTTTGCGCCAATAACCGTTGTTTGCTTTGTTCAACAATTTGTAAAAACTCTTGTATTGCTGGTACTAATGCCATCATGTTCTCCTTACTATATGCAGTTATTTTTGATGTTCTTTTAAAAACAATGACCCCAGCAAAAAGCTTGCCGAAACACAGCAAATAAATCCAAATGCCGTATGATAGTCACCATTATTGCTATCGACAATTTTGGCAAAAATCGTTGGGACTATCGTTGCCACCGCGTAGCTGATTGACCAGAACAAACTGAATGTAACCGAGACTTTCTGGGCGGTCATTCCTGAGCGTTCCTGGCCATAAGTAACTAGCGCCGGCATTGGTAAAAACATGAAAAAGCCCAAGACTGCAGCACTGATTGATACTGCCAGCGGACTAGTCGCAAAGCTCAATCCAAAGGCGGATAATAATTGAATCGTACCCGATAGACGTAAGACGCCAATCCGGCGGGTAGTTTTACGCGAGTAAATAATCCCGATAATCGCACCAATTATTCCAAATAAAATCACCTGCTTACTTTCGGAAATACCGGCTTTGGGATAAAAGGTAAATAGCACAATGTAAAATGCCAACAACCCCGAATAAGTCAAAGCAAAAATCCAGTTAAATTTATCCTTGAGACCATCTAATAAGGTATATTGCTCGGCATTCGCGGTGCTCGCCGAAGATCCAGCCAGTTTTATCCGTCCAAAAATAATCCATAGCACCAACATTACTAAGCTGGCAATTGAAATTGCAATCAAGGTTTGCTGCCAACCGCCAAAAAGAGCAACCATACTCTGACTGCTAAACATCATGATTGCCGCACCAACATTGAACGCAATTGCATTCAAACCATTAATGACGGCTCGCTCCTGCGGTTCAAAATACTGATAGACAATTGGATTAAAGTAAACGATAATTAGTGCGCCACCCAAGCCCATTAAAAACCGGGAAACCAGAAGAATTTCAAAACTGGAGGCCAGTGGCGTAACTATACTCAAACACATTAAAGCAGCTGCGACAGTAAAAGCATTACGGATACCAAATTTTACAATCGTCCATGCCGCAATAAAGGTTCCGATAATTTTGGCAAAAGTCAATGCAGTACTGAGGAAACTGGCTTGCGTTAGTGATGTCATGCCTGCCATCTGCATGATTTCTTTCATAAATCCGGCAGCACCCACCCATGACATGGCAAAAAACATGTAACTACCAAATAAAATAAACTCCAGCAAATATTTGTTAACTTTCATGCACTCTCCTTTTGCAAGTTAATTTAAAATTAGACCGTTACCCTTATTTGTTGTTATAGTTATTTTATTGACTATCGCACATATCGCAATGTTATAGAATCAAGTTACCAATTCAATTAAACGACCAAAACCTCCTGACAACCATTCTGACAGGCTAAATTGCTTAATTCCGCCATATATTCGTCATTGGGGGTGTAGCTGCTAATCAAATCCCGGCGCACACCATGTTCGCGGTAGCGAATCAACTTATAGCGAATTTGTGGATTAATCGCAGCAATAATCCGGCTGACTTGCGCCACGGTGTTATGATTATCAAGAACCTCCGGCACAACCACCGTCCGTACTTCACTTAATTTGCCGGCGCGTGCCAAAAACTCCAGATTAGCCAGTACGGTTAAATTATCGCGACCGGTTAATTTAAGATGTTCTTCATTATCATAGGCTTTAACATCCAGCATAACCCCATCGCAAACCGCAAGAAATTCGTCTTTGTTTGAGTAATCAATCGAGCCATTGCTATCGGCCAAGGTATGCAAACCATCGGCTTTGGCAAGGGTAAATAGTTCAGTAACAAAATCCAGTTGCAACGAACACTCACCGCCAGAAACCGTAACTCCGGAAATAAATTCACGATTTTTGGCAATAATTTTCATGGTTTGAGTGGGCGATAAATTCTGGGTGCGCGGTGAGCTATTCTGACTGCAGGCTTTTAAGCAATCATCACAAAAAGTACATAGCGCCGGATTATATTCAACACCATTATCACCCAAAGTCAAGGCATTTTGCTGGCAGGCATCAATACACACTCCACAGCCACCGCAATGATTAATCGTTTCCGGGTTATGGCAATACAAACAATTAAAATTACAGCCTTGCATAAAAACAACCGCCCGATTACCGCAACCATCAACCGCACTATTGGACAGAATCCGGTTAATAACCCCTTTAGCCATGACGAACTTTCCTTTCCAGTGTTTTGGCATGTTCTACATTACCCTGCCCCAGAACCACACTATTGTGCAAAACCTGCTGCGATTGCTGCAATTTTTCAATCTCGGAACGTTTAACCAGATAACCGGTAATCCGGATTACATCGCAATCACTGGAATAGAGCGAGAAAAACCGCAATTCTTTGGCAAACGCACCCTTGATAATATCCAAAACATAGTGTGGATTATTCTTAACCGTCGAATCAAAATTAAAAATATCACCGATTCCGGAAGGAAAATATTTGTGAAATGGTGCTGATTGGTTGATGTGCGCCAAAATTTCCGGTTCTTCACCAATCGGAATCCGGCAGCCAGGGCTAATGCCTTTATCCAAATCAATGCCCACCTGCGCATGCAGCAAATATTTACCCTGTGAGAACGCACAATGTCGATTATGGTGCTGTTCAACCAACTGATTAATCCGTTCAATGATCGTCATTCCCAATTGATCTGCCGCTTCATTATGTCCAAAACGTTGATTGGGCTTGGTGGCGTTCAATAACGTATTGACACATTCCGCCAAACCGACCAACCCGAACATGGCAGTAAAGCGCTTTTGTTCAATTAAACCCTCTTTCACCAGAAAGCTACTGGCAAAAAAGCCGCTGTCGTCAACCAAAAAATTAACCCGCTTGTCAAGATATTCAAGCATTCCTGCCACCGCCTGCGGCAGTCCACGATTAAAAAAATCTTCGCTATCACGAATATTTTCAACCAAATGCCCCAAATTTAACCGAACTAACGTATAAGCGCCACCGCCAATCGGCAAGCCATTATAACAACTGGCAATTGCGTATTCTTCACCCAAATCATGACTGAAAATTTGGTGATTGGCAAAACTTGGTTTAGCGGTAATCAAAGCGGTTTCAATCGCCGCCAGAGCCAGTTCATCCGGAGTATGTTTAGAATATTTAAGGGTTAAATTGGGCACCGCATTTTGCAATTCGCGTTCGGCACGCAAAATCAACCGCGCGGCTTTACTGTCTGACGGACCAATATTGGCATGACAAAACGAATCGGTAATGGTGCGATCGATGTGTTGCAAAAATAATTTTATTGCTGAATAGGCTTGTTCTTCGTCAGCAATATATGGTTCTAACAAAGTATCAAGATTGCCGATATAGACCGGAAACGAAGTAATTGAAGGCACATGCTTATACAAAATCAGCAGATTATTGGTAGCTTCCCAAATATTGGTTGCTGGGGCAAGTTTTAAAAACTCACTGCCCTCTTTCATAAATTTGGCATAATCAGGAATAATATAGCGCGGTCGATACGGAGCGCTGCCTTCAAATAAATCACAGATTATTCCCTGCTCGCGTAATTTTTGAATTTCAGGCGCTAATTGAAGAACATTTAGCTGATTTTCGGCATTTTGTGCCAATGCCAAAACTTTTTGTGAATAAGTTAAAATATTATTCTGAATTATTTGTAATGCCGCAGTCACTTTCTATCTCTTTCATTTTATAAAACGGCAATCAATTTCGGCTAAAACCGGCAAAATTATTATTTGCATTTAAAAATATTTTCCCAGCATGCAAATGTCTAAAATTGAAATACCGTAAGTATGTTTTTCAAACAGTCGTTATTTTATTACAATTCACTCCAATAACTATCATTTTATCTATTGCACTGCAATATATCAATCGGTTAACTATTAAATTCAGCTTCTAGCCCTGCGCCTTGCACCGCTGCACAAATACAACACAAACAACTAAAATTTCAAGTTTTTTGCAGAACATTGCTAGTTTTTTACCGAAAATCCACCAAGTTTGGTGATTTGGCACAAACGTAGACAATTTTTGCAAGCAAAATATTTTAAAATTACGCCTGCAAAACAAACGCTAATCGGTAAAAATTTTTGTAGATTAACTGTCGTTGTGATAGCTTATTAAAAGTTACGCATAAATTCAATTTTAGCTTTTTAGCGTGATAATTATTATTAGCCAACAATATAATAAATGCTAATTTCAATTTCGTGTAATTATACAATTGACTTATTCAGGAGAGAAAATAACCATGGAGAAAAATTTTGACTGGTTTAAAGAGAAAACCGTTTATCAAATCTGGCCGCGTTCATTTTGTGACGGCAATGGCGATGGTATCGGCGACATTCCTGGAATAATCAGCAAACTCCCCTATTTACATGAATTAGGCATTGAATTAATCTGGCTATCACCAATATATAAATCACCAATGGATGATATGGGCTATGATATTGCCGATTACTTTACCATTGACCCGTTATTTGGCAGCAACGAAGATATGTATCAACTAATTCACGAAGCACGTGAGTACAATATCGAAATCATGATGGATTTGGTGGTAAATCATACCAGTGATCAACATCTGTGGTTTCAGGAAGCCTGCAAATCACGGCATAATCCTTATCGCAATTATTATATCTGGCATGATCCGGTTGACGGAAAAGCACCAACCGATCAACGCTCATTTTTTCTCCCATCGAGCTGGACTTATCACGAAGCGACCGGACAATATTATTATCATGCGTTTAGCAATCGCCAGCCGGATCTAAACTGGGATAACTCCAAAATCCTTGAAGAAGTTTATAAAATCATGAACTTCTGGCTTGCCAAGGGAATTGCCGGATTCCGAATGGATGTAATCGAATTAATTGGAAAAATTCCGCTGGAAGCCAAATTTACTTCACCCAAAGTACATGATCTACTGCAAAAAATATTTCGTCACACGCTGGAAAAACGTGAAAAAACCATTACCGTTGGTGAAACCGGTGGCGCAACGGTAAAAGATGCCATTCTTTATAGCGGTAAGCATAATGAATTGGATATGGTTTTTGGCTTTGAACATCTAACCGTAGATGAAGAAGCCGGTAAAGGCAAATGGGCAATAAAAAATCTGGATTTTATCAAATTTAAACAAATAGTAACCCAATGGCAAACCGGCTTATATAAAAAAGGCTGGAATTCACTTTATCTCAGCAATCATGATCAACCACGACAAGTTTCACGGTTTATTGACCCGCAGCATCGGGTTGCCGGAGCCAAAATGCTGGCAAATACCCTGCATATGTTGCAAGGTACGCCATATGTTTATCAAGGTGAAGAAATCGGCATGACCAACTTCAACTTTACTTCGCCGGCACAATTTAAAGACATTGAAATGTTGAATTTTTATAAGGAATTTATCAATCATCCGGAATGGAGTAAAGAACGGGTAATGGCGGCAATCAATGCCAAAGGTCGGGACAACGCCCGCACACCGATGCAATGGAGCAGCGATATTCATGGTGGCTTTTCAACCGCAAACCCATGGATTGAGATTAACCCGAATTACTTGCAAATCAATGTCGCTAATGACCGCACTAGTCCGGATTCGATCTTTAATTTTTACCGCCACTTGATCGGATTACGCAAAAAATTACCGATAATCACCCATGGTAATTTTAAGCTGCTATTTAAAGATGATCCACAGATTTTTGCTTACCTGCGCAAATTTTTGGGACAATTACTATTGGTTATTTCAAACTTCAGCAATCAGGATCGCGGGATAGAAATTCCGGATGATATTTGCCTAACTAATATTACCCTAATTAGCAGTAATTACTGCCGCAAGCAAATTTCACGGCGGATGGCGCTGGCACCATATGAGACAATGTCGATTTTAATCGATAAACCAACCGCAGTGAGATAATTTCAGCTACGGGTAAAAACTCAAGCCATAGCTGGTTCATGCTTCAAAGAGTAGATGGTTAAATTGGCCATGGATTACTAACTTTATAGGCTGGGTTGGCTAATTCACTATTTACCTTATCAACGCTGTGTTGTTCCGATTGCAGGGCTTTAACCGTCGCTTTAGCTCCTTTTTCACCAATAAAGAAGAAATGCGAGCCGGTCACAAAGCGGGTAAACTCGCTAGGAATCGAACTCATGGTTGCCTGTAAATTTTGCCATTGGTTAGCGCTTAAATTAGTGTATTGCAAATTAAGATTACGCAGGTACAGCGATTGCTGATTGATAAAGTTCCATGCCGAAACCCCGAGAATGCTGTGCAGCGAGTCGATTTGATTATTGCCGACAATTGAGGTAACTATGGGATATTCAGCATAATTTTGGTAATATTGATTGGCTTTCATGCCGGATTCATCTACAACCAGTTGCTTGCCATCGTATTTTATAAATGGATTATAAAACTGTACCGGCGAATTTCCGACAAATTGGCTATGATAGATGTTTTCCGGGATTATGATTTTGCCGTTAAGTTTATTTTCAACACTAATTTGCTGCAATAAATTTTTGTAAAATACATCATCAAGATAGCCATCGGCATCCATTGGGAATTTTTTAGCTATACTCGGGTGGTTAATTCCGGAAACTCCGCCCAATGGTGGCGTTGCTGCCAATGAGACTCCGAAATCAAGATTCAAATTGGACTTCTTCATTTCCTGATTAATGTTTACCGCCGCCCGTCCACCACCACTCCACATCAGGACAATAATCTTATTGGCCAAATGATACGTGTTTACATAATATTGAGTAATGGCAGCCACTTGCTTGGCATAATCAGCAACCGAAAGCTGGGCATAATTCTTGGGATTAGGGTACACCGGATTATCCATCGGGTAAGAAATTGACAAGAACGAATAGCCCGCTTGATTTAACCAATAAGCCAGAAAATCCTTGGGATTACCCCCGGGATAACCATAACTAATCCGCCCCAGGGAATTATTTCCGGGAATAAAAATCACCAGTGGTTTAATTGCATCACCCTTGCTGAATTTGACCAAAGACGGGTAACCAGCAGCAACCAACATTGATTCGCCGGGATACATTGCCGTGGTTGGCGGCAATATTTGTACCGCCGCCGTTGTTGCTGGATTATTGATTATGCCAACCGCAGGTGTTGCCGAGACAGCCGCCAAAGCATTACCGGCAAAGAATGTCGTCGAAATAGCAACAATTATCCGCGCCACCCTAACACCAGCATTGTCGCGGAAAGGTATTTTTTTAGAGTTAGATTGCATAAGTTTCTTTCTAAATTTTGGTAAAAAATCTCTGGATGGATGACCATCCAGAGAGTAAGCCTAATGATTATAACCTAATTATACCAATAGAATACAGATTACCACCAAATAAAACCAATAACCAGCATCCGATAACACATAGCATTTTAATTGACAAAATGTTTAAGGACGAGCTCTATCACTCGAATAATCCGATCAGCAAACGCTGGCGCTGATCACTGAACCGGTCAGATCTCGTGTGGTAGACTCATAAGCACTCATTGCTGTTTTAGCAATAAGCATGAACCACAAAGCACCGTTGGTACGTACTCAGAAGCGTTGCAATTGAGCAACCATTTAGCACGCAAAATCGTCAAAATAAATAACTTAGCTCTAAAGGACGAAGGTTGTAGATAAACTATCGCTAGTGTCGAGTCGTCCGAGCAAGACTGCTAGTCAAATAAGTTGGATTAGCATAATAATTGATAATTTTATTTGCCAGCCAGCCATGGTCATCAGTATTATTGAAGTTCTTGATCACATTGGTAGTATTGCCACCACCCCATAAGATTGCAAACACATGGTTTTTAGCAGCTAATGCTAGTTTGCCGTTGTCTTTGCCCCAATCATAATTATTTGCTAAACCCTGATAATTCAATAAATATTGTTGATAGATAGCTCCAGTCGGACAATTATACGTAGTACTACTACAATCCATTATAAAATTACCAACTGAAGTATTGGGATTGGTTGAACTACTGCTCCCCATCATCAAATTACTTAAATCGGATTTAAGATTACTATCACCAAAGAAGTAATCCGGAGCAGTACTAAATACATAACTGCCCGCAGTTCCATTATGTAGTTCTGGATTTACTTCTCCAGTATATGGCAAATGTGAACCAGGAATTTGCCATAACATAATCGGAATATTATCAAATGAGCTGCTAACCTGACCAACGGCAGTCAAATAATTATCCCATGAACGAGCATTATATAGCGTTGCATCCCCTGGTGCGGCACTATCGTCATTCTCGTAACGATCGAACAAGAAATAATCTGGTACGTAATTTGTACCTAAAGAACCAGTTGTTATAGCACTTGGAGCATTGCTTGATAACCAGCTACTTACTGGGGTGGAATAAGTACTGGCAATTTGCGCGGTGGTCAGCTAAGTGGTATTTTAAACCAAGAGTTGGGCGTGCATGGAAATAATTGCAAAACAGTAATAGATTTCACACTGGCTTTGCATAGATCTCGAACGGTTAATTTAAGTCAAATGGCAAATTACTCAAGTAGAACAGATGAAATATCGCCGTGTAGTATTTATAAAAATTATCAA
>CAZATM010000008.1:0-4981 GCA_964488065.1 uncultured Neisseria sp. | reverse complement strand
GTTCACTCATCAAATATGAACTATAAATTTCTGCATTGCATTTTGCAGTTGAGGGTTTGCTTTTCTTCTTCATCCAAGTTCCAAGGCGTTTTCGTAATATCAATCATAATATCATATCCGTTGTCAATGCGTAAGTTCTATAATTTTAGAATATAGTAAGCCTAAAATCGTAACACTAACAATTAAACGACCAATAATAACAATATCTACGCTAACGAATTGATTTCATTCTCAAGTTGCTGCAATTTATTGAGGATATCATTAAAATCTGGATAATTCCCGAAGATCATTGCCCGCATTTGTTTGTAATCATCACTCAGCGTTTTCAGGCGGTGGTCTGGTGGGCTTAATTTCAAATTACCAGTCAAACACTCCTCATATTTCGCCCAGTTTCGCGGATAAAATTTCTGCTTGAATTCAACTACATCATTTAACAAGCTCATGTCAGCTAATGCACTATTCTTTACTACTGAAGATGCTAGCATTGCTAAATCGTAATAATGGCGTGAATAACGCAGCGGTAATTTACTATCCGCAGGTCGATTAGCCTCGTGATGCAATATGGTGGCTTTCTCCCAGAATGTACGTTCAGCAACGATAGCCTTTACCTGACATCTTGCCTGTGTAAATAATTGAGGAAAGATATCTGCTGCAAATGAAGTTATCGTATATTCTCCAAATGGTAGCCACGCGGCTAGCGGGCCAATTTCCAATAAAATTTGAGGTCGCAAATACAGATCATTAAAAACTGCTGGATAATTAGCCTGAATAACTAATTTGGCGTTATCATCTAACTTACACTGGCAAACTGGCTGCAATAACACATTTAGCCTCGGCAAAATCTGACTCTGCATAAACGCATGGGCGCTATCATTGAGCGACTGATTAAATTTATTTTGCTGGCTATTACTCCGTTCAAGCAACGGATTATCTTGCGTTACAGTATTCCAGTCTAAAATCAAATCAATATCTTCAGAAAAGCGCTCAATTATCTTAAATACTTTAGATAAGCTGGTACCGCCTTTGAACATCAAGATTTTTGATAAATACTCATCAGCAAATATTTTACTCAGTACCCAGGTAACCCAAAAATCTTTTTCAGCAATAGCTGGAGTTACTTGCTTTTTTATGGCAGTTTCATTGAATAACTCACGGAGCTGCGATTTGTTAAATGCGGCAATGCGCTCCATATTTTAATCCTGACAAACTTGTTTAATTACGCTATATACCCAATCCGTAACCGTTTTGGTGTCTTTTATTATCTTGGGGTATAATTTACTATCAATTTTTTGTTTAAGTATGGCAATAATTTCAGCAGAAATATTATCTTTACCAAGGCTTTTGATTGCCTGAACTAATAGCGCACTTTCTGCGTATTTAAACCCGATATTTTTAAGCGCTATTTTTTTAAATTCCAGTTTATTGCCTAAAATATCGTATTCACGCTTGGGTCCATCACTATGATAAACATACCGAGCAGGTACTTGGGTTGATAAGCTAAGTAAATAAAGTGCGGTATCTCCCGATGGCTCAATACGCCATTTGAATTTACGGGCAAGAGTATGCGCTACCTTATCGATTTCAGGGCTGAGATACTGACCTAAAAGCTCGCTGTATTTAGGGAAGTCATAAATGCCACGCATTACCCGCCGAATTTTATTCTGCAATACCAAATTAGACAATACCCAATCAACGGTTGTACTATTAAATTTATCCGAGAAATCCGCAGCCGAAAACACATAACCTCTACCAGTTCCTTTGATGATAGAAAATAATTTATTTTCAATAGATTGCATTTAATGTACTCTCAATATTTCTCAAGAAATATAATATATTTTTTCTTGAGATATTATATCAAATCACACAGACAACAATCAAAATATCTTACCTTGGTAAAATCTATCAACTAATGAATTAGATGTCCACTCTTAACGTGACACGTTATTTATGGCATTTAAAATGCAAAATTAACTTAACAACATAGATAAAATCTTCATAATCGGTTTTGTCATTATATAACCATCTGCTAATGCACATATTAATTTACCAAATTAAGTAAACTTTAAGTTAATACATTCTAGCAATACTAGATTTTACTGTCATATTATTTACGAAATAAACATTTAGCTTGGCAATAGCTCATAACATACGAACAATCGGTTTTTGCAATTATAAGCCAAAGCGTGACGAACGTTGTTATATTATTTTATGTCCAGATATTGCTGCAATTGCTGTAAATCCTTGATCCGTTCCTGGGTTTGCCAACTACTCCAGTCGCTTGATTCGCTGCCTACATAGTGCATCACACCAAATTTTATCCATTGGTCACGATATTTCAGCCAGATTTTCTGGGTTTCTACCAGTTCAGCTTTATCAATACCGCTATTCAAATCCGGATCGGCTAATTCCTGACTATGAATAATCCGCAGATAAAGTTGATTTAATTGCTGATCGTTAGTGGCGTAATCTTCCGCATTATAGTGCGGTAGTTTACCCTGCTGAAAACGCTGGATATCCAACTGAAAATCTGACTCAAATTGGCGTTGCCGTTCTATTTGTAATGACGTGGCGGCGGTTCCCTGATTGGAAATTTCGTTTTCGGCAGCCGCAGAAAAATATTTGTCGCGTGCCGCCAGCAAGGCTTTAAAATCCACAATAGCCGACTCACTCCAACCATGGGTAAGATTCGCCAACTCACTATTCATTTGCGCCTGATGATATTGATAGGCATTATCGCTGCAAACATTTTGCATTTCGCCACTGGTAATATCATCACAAGCATCAAACGGCGCACTGGCATTAACCTTGCGCAATTGATTAAGATGAGCAAAACGTCCCGCCGTTTCCGCCGCCGCACCACCAACTTGACAGGCGGATTTTAGCGCCAGATCAATATTTTTAGCCACACCCTGACCATTGGCATAAATCATCATCAGGATTGTTGCGCCGGAAAAGAAATTGGCATCCGCAGAATTAGCCGATTGTAACTCGTTAAAGGCACACTGCCGCGCCTTAACATAATCAACCTTCATTCCAATTCCATAGTAGAGTTTATCTGAGTCACAGCCCTGCAAAGATTTTTTGGTAGCCGCATCCGGCATATCGGCGGCTGGATATGGCATGGTTGCCAGCTTTTTACACTGCAGATCAAAGGCTAAATTTTCACAGTCCAGTTTGAGATCATAATCATGTGGATTACTACATAACGCAAAATCCTTAATCGCAACACCATTAGCGGATGAGGATAACTGCCCAACCCAATTAGCAATATCAGCTTGTTGCGTGGAATTGATATCCGGCTGGTTTAACTGCTCACAAGCTAATTGCAATGCCAGATGTAAATTTGGCTTAACCCCATTACCGCTAGCATAAATCGTCATCAGCGCCGCTTCACCGCTAAATGAATTTTGATAACCACCAACTGCGCTAATTTCAGCAAAGGCGCACTGCCGGGCTTGGATATAATTTTGTGCGCCACTAATCCCGTAATAAAGATTATAAGAGCTGCAATTGGCTAAATCTTTAAGCTCAGCTGGCGTTGGCTTGTCGCCAACGGGAAATTGCGGCTTACCGATAGCCTGACAGATTTTCTTCGCTTGGGCATAAGTCATTGACTCAGTGGCTGCGCTTGGTGGCAGTGCTTGCTGTTGATCTTCCGGCGCATGACTACAGGCAGTAATAGCCGCCAGAGCGATTAGCGGTAAGAGTGTGGATTTGATCTTATGTGGCAGGATTGAAGTTGTCATTTCTTTTCCAAGTTAAATATTATTTTTTAGATCCGGTGAGTTTAATCAATTGTCACTCGCCAAAAGCCATCTTTTGCTGAACCAATCCGTTGCAATTGTTTAGATTTCTTGAGTGACTCAATGTTTCTTTCAACTGAACGAGTAGTCACTCCACACAATTGCGCCAGTTCTGGAATGGTAATTTGTGGATTTGAACGCATTGCATCAAGTATTTTCCCCGACGTTTTCCCCGACGTTTTTATTTCATTGGTTCGCATATCGGAATAATTTTGTGCAAATAAGGTTATGGCAATACCACCATTTTTTTCAATTATTTCTCTTTTCAAAGCATTCATTATTCAAAATAACCCCAAGAGCTATAACTCATCTAAATTAATAACACACTCACGCCCAAACCATTTTTCAGCTGTTTTTAGAATTGCTCCAGTCGGATTATTATAAAATATAGCTAAATTTTCTTTAGTGCGAGTACAACATACATAAAATATTTTTTTGCTCCTTTCTAATTTACGTGGAAAAGAGTCTAACTTGCTCTTTGTTTTAAATTTACCATCAATAAGCTTTTGTCTTTGTCCTTCTTCATCAAATACATATTCAAAGCTATACTTATTCCAATCCCCATCATCCAAAACGACAAGTACGTTCTCATATTCAGATCCTTTTGTTTTATGTTGCGTGGAGAAAGGTGTTTTACCTTCTCTATACTTATACCATGCCTGACATTCTGTAAACTTTACTTTTGCGATTCTATCAAAAACATACCTATTTTTTAAAATGTAATTCTCTAATTTATCATCCTTGATACAAATCTTGTATTCATTAGCTAGCTCAATAACATCATTGACAGTCTTGTCACCTACATTAACTAATTCCTCAATTTTTGTTTTTAAATCTTTCTTATCATTAATTGTTGCAATTTTAAAATCTGTCATTCGAATGAATTCATTATAATTGCCAATAGAATATAATTCAATGTTTTTCTGAATTTTTCGTATGTGTTTCATTAACTCAGACTGTTTGGAATTAGTAACTGTAGTATTGTCATCTTCGTTATCCTTGATATCATCTAGCAATTGATCTTTATCTACATAAACTTTCTTGCTACATGACAGAAAATAAAAAAAGCTGACCAAAACTTCAAAATAAGGTAATTTATCGAATTTTCGACCAAGAAAAGATAGATAATGCCTAAAATGAAGATTGATCAGCTAAGTGGTATTTTAAACCAAGAGTTG
>CAZATM010000007.1:0-20502 GCA_964488065.1 uncultured Neisseria sp. | reverse complement strand
GCTTTTGGCGGACATTGAAGCGTGAATGTATTTATGCTAATGGTGTAGAGTCGGTAACTCAACTACATACTGAGGTGGCTAGATATATCAGGTATTACAATCAACAGAGATTGCATTCATCATTGGGTTATAAAACACCATGTGCTGTATATCAAAAAAATTTGGAAGATATTACAGAATGCGTATTTTATTGTGAATATCCAGCTCAAAATAATCGGGTGCGAATTAAGAAGAAACGTGTGTTACCAACAATAATAATCAGGGAGGCCGCATAATGACAAGATAGGATAAGTTTTTAAAAATTAATTTCTATAAAACTTAAAAAACTGCCTTGACAATGGAGCTCACTACATTTGACTATTTTGCGCGCTAAAAAGCACGTGTAAAATCAGCGTACCATAAGGAAAAATCAATAACTTCACGTGAAATCTTTATCATGCGTAACATCACTTACTAATTCGACTAGTTAATCAACCAGCGCAAAAGCCTGAGAAAACCTGCGCGCCACTAGCAACACGATTATCCCGCTGGTAGCAACCGCAGCGAGAATCAAAAATCCCACGCTATAATCAAATTTTGCCAACGCCGTTCCCAATAAGGCATTACAAAAAACTCCCGCCAGCGAAACCGCGCTGAAATAAAACGACGATGACATCCCGGATTTGCCGCCCAACACTTTTTGAACATAAATCATCAACGTACTAAATAAAGTCGCAACGTACAACGTGCCAATAATTTGACAAGTAATGATGAAGTAAACATTAAGACTCAACGACAGCAAATAGAAATACGCGACCCCAATCAAGCCACCCAGCAGCAGCGTTTTATAAGTGCCGATCTTATCATTAAGATGACCAATCAGCGGAAAGGCAATTACTTCAAAAAACGGACCGACGCCAAAAACGATTCCAATTGCTAATGCGCTGGCATGATTTTGCAGTTCCAGTACTAATAGCGGTGAACTCGATAAATTTCCTGCCACCAATAAAACGATTAATAATAAACATAGCGCTAATGGTGTGAGCTGACTTTTCAACACCACTGATGATTGCTGTTCAGCGCGAGCCGTGACCAGAGTTGAACTATCCTGAATTTTAAATTTTACGATCAGATACAGAGCAAAATATAATCCGGCATACAGCAAATAAAAGGTCTCAAAGCTCATGAGATGAACTAAGGTTATCCCCAACCATGGACCAATCACGAAGGCAATTGATACCGCCGCCCTGACAGTGGAGGTAATTTGTCCTTCCAATGGCAATTGATTTTTGGCAAGAATTTTCTCTTTGAGCATCGCGAAAGACAATGCGCCACTCGAAACCTGTGTCAGCCAACTGGCCGCGATAATCACGCCAACCAAGGGAAAAAAACTATATAAAATCCCGCGTCCAATTGACAGTAATAATGCCGCTTCAATAAAAATTTTTTGTTTGCCGATTTTATCCGATAGGTATCCCAATACGATATTTAGAATTGCGCTGCCAACCCCGACGATTGCCAGAATAAAAAACACTTCCGAAACAGAAACTTTAACTTTTTGCAGTACCCATAATGGAAAGACCGGTACCAGCATCGCCCCAAGCACCGAAAGCCCAAAATTTAGAATAAATAAATTTCGATAATCCGGATCTTTGAGCACTAGTGCATAACTATTCACCAACATCTTGGTGCGCAATGAATTTTTAAAAATCATCAGATGCTACCGCCACCGTCAACACACAAAGTTTGTCCAGTGATGAATCCGGCATCTTCCGATAATAAAAATTTAACGGCGGCGGCAATCTCTTGCGGTTTACCGATTCGTCCCAATGGAATCCGTGCCACGGCGGCTTTTTCTGCCTCCGAGCCAACCGGACGAGTTTTCCGGAATAATTCGGTTTCTACCGGACCGGGTGCCACCACATTGGCCGTAATGCCAAAAGGTGCTAATTCCAGAGCCATTGTTCTGCTTAATCCGACCAGCGCCGCTTTCGCCGAGGAATAACTACCGCGGTCTTTTAAACCAAACATTGCCAACGATCCAAGATTAACAATCCGTCCAAAACGCGCAACTTTCATTGCATCAATAAAAGCCTGACTAACTTGCAACGCTACCCGCACATTCAGATCATAGACCTGATGAAAGGTATCCAAATCAACTGCGCCAAATGGTTGCGGCATGGCTATCCCGACGTTATTGACAACACTGGTAATATCCGAAAAACGCTCCTTAATTTGTATTAACGTCTTTGCAGTTTCTGCACTGTTTGATAAATCACAACAAAATAAACTGCCGGGAAATTCCGAACTCGCATTTCGCGCCAAGCCAATCACCGTATAACCACTAGCATCCAATAACTGACTAATGGCTAATCCGATGCCCTTACTAGCACCAGTAATTAAAACTTGTCTATTCATAATTTATATTTTTCCCAAACAATTCAGCAATAAAATCGCAAAAAAACTCCAGCCGTAAAAATAGCCGGAGTTAGAACAAATTTTCCATCTGGCAATAACCCAATATCATGAACCTGATTGAGTATATTAATCCAAATCCGAATTTCTAACCAAGCTGGCATTATCGCTATAATCAACGCTAATTTCAATCACGACTACGCCGCGGCAAGTCATGGCAGTATTTAGTGCCGGTAACAATTCGGCAACGGTTTTAACCCGCATCCCAGTCGCACCAAAACTCTCCGCCAACTTAGCAAAATCAATATCCGACTCAAAAATCGCGCCAGTCGAGCGCTGATATTTTTTCTCTTCCTGAATCTGCACCAGATTAAACGAACGATCTTTCCACACCAGATGAATTATCGGTAAATCAAGTTTCACAGCAGTAGCCAATTCCATCATACACATTAAAAAAGATCCATCGCCAGATACCGATACCACCTTATGTTCCTTACGTACCAGTGCGGCAGCAATCGCAAACGGTAATGAAACCCCCATCGTCTGAAAACCCATACTACTCAAAAAATAGCGCGGACGATATGAAAAGTAATATTCCGACATCCAATATTGATGTGAGCCAACATCACACGTTACGGTATTTTCATCGCTTAATACCTGTTCTAATCCGGCAATTATCTGCAGCGGATGAACGCCATTACCTGAAGCATTATAACTATTCAAGCGCAAATCAAGCTGGCGGCGAACTTGTTGTCTGGCTGCCACATAATCCGGACTTTGCGCTAGCGGAGTAATAATTTTTGCTAATTGCTGCAATGAATGCTGAATATCGCCGATCAACTGCAAATCCGGGCGATAGCCATCATCAACAATTGGCGCCACCTGATGAATATGCACCAATTTTGGCGTACCTTTGTTCCAGAGAATTGGATCCAGTTCGGCAATATTATATCCCAGACAAATAATAACATCGGCCTGCCGAATCAAATGATTACATGGCTGATTTTGGAATACGCCCAACCGCCCCATGAATAATTGCTGGTGTTCACGAGTAACCATGCCGGCACCTTCAAAAGTACAGACTACCGGAATGTTTGACGCACTCAGGAAATTTTGCAATTCTTCGGCAACCGTATCATTAGCCGCACCGCCACCAACAATAATCAGCGGTGCTTTAGCTTCACTTATCATTACTGCCGCCGCGCATAAATCTTGTTCACCGGCATAACTTACCGCCATATGCGGGTTATAACCAAAATCGACATCACCTACAACTGGCTTCGCCAAAACATCTGAAGCAATTGCCAAATGAACCACACCGCCCGGCGCAGAAACTGCTTGTTGATAAGCCAAATCCCAAACACTGGCTAAAGTCTCGACATTGGAAACTTCATGACTCCATTTACTAATTGGGCGAAACATCGCCGCTGCATCAATCACCTGATGAGTCGGTTTAAAACTCGTCCGGCTGCTCATTTGCCCGCTAATGGCAATCATTGGTGCTTCTTCGCTCTCGGCGGTGGCAATTGCTGAAGTTAAATTGGTTGCACCGGGACCAGCGGTCGCCATTACTACCGCCGGACGACCGGTAATTTTGCCATAGGCGGCAGCCATATAACCGGCAGTTGATTCATGATGACACAAAATCAGCTTTGGCTGCGCTTTATCATGCAACACATCCAGAATCGGATCAATCGAGGCGCCAGGAACAAAAAAGATATATTCTATGCCATAGGCGATAAATTTCTCAACCAATACTTGCGCCGCACTTAATGATCGTTGTTGACTCATATTCAATTACTCCTTTAATATTTTTTGTCTAAAATCCACCACTATAATTCAAAAATTATTAGCTACGTTCGAATTTTTTCCACGGCTGCCACCGAATCGCCGTGAAATCCCGCCAAATCGGCCTGTTCAAAGGCGGTTGATTCAATCAGATTAATTTGAACATCATGCAGCGCCTGAATATCCAAAGTTCCAGCTTCCAGCTCAAAACCAAAAACGTGACCACCGCTTTGTCTGGCATTATCAACAAAATGAAAATGAAATCCGGCAACATTAACCCGACTCATATATTCCGGATACCAGACCCCAACTAAGACTCCTTCCACTTGCTGCAAATCAAACATATTTTGCATTTTGGGAAGAACATCCGCCAACTTCTGCCCTTCAATATTCCGGAAACACTCTTCACTCCGCAGATTAACAATCTTAAATTTGCCGGTTACTCGAATGGCATATACCAGATTTTGCGATGGAAAAACGCTCAGCAAATGTTGTTCCAAGCCGTGAAAATCATAATTCCCGATTTCTTCTTGATGCTGTGATAAAAACTTGGTCACTACCCCAAATGGAGTATAACTTTTGGGATTGGCTACTTCCAATTGTCCTTGCCCATTAGCACGATAACAAACACCATCACAAACTATCATTTCGCCATTAACATTATCATAAGTTCCCAAGCCAAAATTACCATAATGCAAAATCTGCTGTACCGTTTTATTACCCAGATACACGCCCTGTAATAAAGAATTAATCGTTCCCGTTTGATAAATTATTTTATCCATAACTACCCTCCTATTGATTCTGCCAACATTCCAGCACTAATTCAACCAATGAAATATACTCAATCCCCGAGTGTTTTTCCAGTCCAATCTGACAATTGCGATTAAAAGTCACTCCCATTTCACAATCGCTGATCTGAGCCCGTAGTCCGGCTAAACTACTAGCATTTAATTCAGGAACTGAAAAACCTTTATCACCGGCAAAACCACAGCACTTGATTCCTTCGGGAAATACCACTTCATCCGCACAACGTTTCAATATTTCAACATAACCGTTATTAAACCCATGTTTGGCGCTGCTACAATCAACATGAACGGCTATTTTGCGAAATTTTTTATCAATACTCAAACGCTCCGAATGTTGAGCCAGAAACTGATTAATATCACCAATAGCCAAATTACTGTCGGCGGCAAATCCGGCACAAGAACTATTATCACTCACGACCACCGCGCCAACTGGAATCGATTCCCGCAAAACATTCTGTACCGTTGCCTGCGCAGTTTCATCGCCACAGGAGTGATAAATTTGCCCGCAGCAGCTTTCCTGATAGCGTGGCAAAATTTGCGCGGAAAAACCCATTTTACTGATCAATTCCAAAGTCGGATAATTACTAATACCCGCGCGTGGTTTAAAAATCCGTTGCGGACAGGATGGCAATAACCAGACTAGCTCTTGTGTAATTGGTGAACTATTTGGCTGCACAGTAAATTGCCCATGCTGCACCAGCGGCATTGTCTCGGGATAAGACGGAATAAGCGGAATTACCCGCTGTAAATTTGACGTCAAGCCTGCCAATATCTCAGGACCTATTACGCTGGCAATTCGATTACCTAATCCTAATTGCGATTTAGCCTGCTGGATATATTCAACATGCGAATGGCGACTAAGTTGCGGCTTACGCAACCGGCGCATATAATCACCGGTATTTATTTCAACCGGACACACGGTTTGGCACATTCCGGTTGCCGCACAGGTGGTTACACCATAATAAGCAAATTTTTTCTCCCAGCGTTTTTTTTCTTCCCCGCTCAAAGTAGAAATTTTGCGGGCAACTGCGTTACGCTGCCGCGGAGTCAGCGAAAGATTGCGCGATGGACACACCGGTTCACAAAAACCGCATTCCATACATTTATCAATGGTCTCATCAACCAAAGGTAAGTCTTTGAGATATTTCAAATGCAGCGTATTATCACGGGTCAATTTGACATCCGGGTTAAATATTCCCTGCGGATCAAAAAGCTGCTTAATTTCCCACATAATATCAATACAGCGCTCGCCCCATTCGACCGCCGCAAACGGCGAAATATTCCGCCCGCTGCCATGTTCGGCTTTTAATGAACCCTGATATTTCTCACCTACCACCACCGCTAGTTCGTGCATAAACCGATCATAATTGCTTAACTCTTGCGGAATATTAAAATTGGGTGTCAACACAAAATGGATATTCCCAGCCAGAACATGCCCAAAAATCGCCGCGTTGGAATAACCGTAACGCCCAAAGATTTCCTGTAATTCTTTAATCAATGCTGCCAATTTGTCCAATGGAACCGCGACATCTTCAATCAATACCGTTGAACCCAATGGACGATTACCGGCAACCGTCGGCAATACCCCCTTGCGGGCTTTCCACAAGGTAGTCATCGCCGCGCTATCGCTGACAAATCCGCTCTGATGAATAATTTGTGCACTATCAATTTGTTGTTGTGCACTATCCGCCAGCGCTGCCAATTGCTTTTCACTTTCAGCACTAATTTCAAGCATTATCGCGCAAGTCTCATCACGAATCTCAATCAGGTATGGTTGCAAATCGCGAATATGTGCCACCGATTTTAAAGATACCGAATCCAGCAACTCAATCGCTGAAACCGCAACATCGGCTAGTGCTACGGTCAGGCGAATAATCTCATCAATGGTTGCAAAAATCAGGTTTACCGCCTTATATCTGGCAACCGGAAGCGTTTCCAGAGTAACCTGACTAACAAAACCCAAGGTTCCTTCCGACCCCACCAGCAGCCGTTCAATAATTTTAATCGGATCGCTATAATCCAAAAAAGCGTTCAGACTATAACCACTGGTATTTTTGATACTGAATTTTTTGCGGATAAATTGTTTTAGCTGCTCATCACTGTTAATTTCATCCCGCAAACGGATAATCCCGTTAATCAATTCCGGATTGGTTTGATAAAAATTATTGATGCTCGCTTTATTTTCACTGTCCAAGAGCGCACCATTGGCAAAAATCGCCCGTAAATCGACCAGTGTCGCATATGAATTTTTCGCGGTACCACAGCACATCCCACTGGAATTATTGGCAATTATTCCACCAACTTTAGCGGTATTAATTGATGCCGGATCCGGTCCAATTTGCCGCCCGATTTTTGCCAGCCAGCCGTTGGCATCGCTACCAATCACCCCCGGCTGCAAACAAATTTTATCCCCCTGCGCTGAAACCGCGTATTTGCGCCAACTATCATGACGCAGCACCACCAACACTTGGTCGGTAACCGCCTGCCCGGATAAACTGGTTCCGGCTGCACGAAAAGTTAATTTGATATTATAGCGAGCGGCTAACTGGATAATTTTGCGGACTTCACTTTCATTATGCACCGACAACACCAACTGTGGAACCATCCGATACATGCTGGCATCGGTAGAATAGGCATAACGTAGCAACTCATCAATGACGATCTGCTGTTTATCCAGCATTTTTCCTAACTGTTTAATAAATTCCGGATTCATTTTTTCCCCTAAATAGATATTTATCATTTAATTGCGCCAGCCAATGCGCTTGCTCCGGTAAACAAATGTGATCCGGCTGATATTCCTGACTAGCAAGACCAACGCCAATAACATTTACTCCGGCAGCCTTGGCGGCTAAAATTCCCGAGCGACTATCTTCAAAAGTCAGACTAGTAGCAGGCGTAGCCTGATGTAACGCCAAAGCATTGCGATATAATTGCGGATTAGGTTTACCATGATTGACGCTATCACGGCTAAAAACCCCGACACATAATTCCAAAATACCCAATTGCCGCAAACTATGTTCAACCAAAAATTGCCCCGAATTAGAGACTACCGATTGTGGCATACCGATTTCGGCAAAATGGCGAAATAATTCCACCGCCGGCGTAATTTGCTGTTCGCGTGAAATCCGCAAATAAGCATATTCAATCACTAATTCCTCAAACCGGGCAAATAACTGCGGCTCTTCAAGTACCGAAACCCCAAACAACAGTTCAAAGCCGGCGGCATTTTCCAATCCAGTTGGAATAGCCAGCGCGGGTTTGGCAACTCCCATAATTTCCAGAGCATAATCGGCGGCTTCCTCATGAACGGCTTCACTATCAATCAAGGTACCATCCAAATCCCAAAAGACATTTTCAATAATAATCACGATGAGCGGTCCAACAAGTTTAATAGCCATGATTTTAACATGCTAAAATTATTGTTATGAATCCAAATAATTATGATCTCACCACCCCTAACAATTACAATCGCAAAATAATTCATATTGATATGGATTGCTTCTATGCGGCTGTAGAAATTCGCGATAATCCGCAACTAAAAAACCTACCGGTCGCAGTCGGTGGCAGCGCTGATCGGCGTGGCGTTCTGTGCACCTGTAACTATGTCGCTCGTAAATTTGGCTTACATTCGGCAATGGCAACTGCCTATGCCCTCAAACGCTGTCCGGAACTGAGGGTTATTGCCCCTAACTTCGCCAAATATAAAGAAATCTCGCGCCAGATCCAGCAAATTTTTCGGCGTTATACCGATTTAGTCGAACCGCTGGCATTGGATGAAGCTTATCTCGATGTCAGCAACTCACCCCATGAGCAAGGTAGTGCGACTCGAATTGCCGAAAAAATCCGAGCCCAAATCTATAGTGAACTAAATTTAACTTGCTCCGCCGGAGTATCAAGCAATAAATTTCTGGCAAAAATTGCCAGCGGTTGGAATAAACCCAATGGAATTTTAGTAATCCAACCCCAACAAATCGCGGAGTTTATTTGCCAACTTCCGGTTAATAAATTGTTTGGTGTCGGTAAGGTCACCGCCGCCAGACTACAAAAGATGAAGATCATAAACTGTAGCGATTTACAAAAATTCACCCTGCCTGAATTAACTCAGCATTTTGGCAAATTTGGTACTATGCTCTATTACCAGGCACGCGGAATTGATAATCGGCAGGTAAATCCCAATCGCCCGCGTAAATCGCTGAGCGTTGAACGAACCTTTGCTAAAAATATTACCGTCGATGAAATTGACAATATTTTGATTAACCTTTATCAAGAATTTAACCGCCGGCTTCAGGAAAGCAAAATTACCCACCCAATTCATTCATTATTTTGCAAAGTCAAATTTGCCGATTTTCGCCAAACCACCCGCGAACAAATCGGTTCAGATATCTGCATTGCTAATTTCCGCCAGCTCTTTACGCACGCACTGTTAAAAACCAGTAACCCTGAAATCCGACTATTGGGAATTGGTGTCAGCTTTGATCTTAGTGAGAATTTCAGCATTTCGCAACCAGAATTATTCTAAATAAATCAATAGATATAGATTTACGATGATACGCAGTTGGTTCAGGCTGTGTTAAACTAATGGTTCTTATTAATGTTGGAAAGGAACCATCATGCTAGGAAACGTAAAAGGAAAAGTTACAATTATTACCGGTGCTGCTTCAGGTATCGGCAAACACATGGCAGAAAAATTCGCTGAAGCGGGTAGTCATGTGGTAATAGCAGATCTGAATCTGGTGCAAGCGCAAGCAGTTGCTGATGAAATTAAAGACACTTATAAAATTGAAGCATTGGCGGTGGCAATGGATGTAACCAGCGAAGAACAGGTAAATGCTGGAGTTGCCGCGACGGTTGCTAAATTTGGAAAAGTTGACGTTTTAGTTAGCAATGCCGGAATTCAAACCATTTCGCCAATTGTTGATTTTGATTTTGGCGCGTGGAAACGCTTGATTGACATTCATTTACATGGAACTTTCTTGACGGTCAAAGCTTGCATGCGTCAAATGATTGCCCAAAAAACCGGTGGTCGGATTTTAGTAACCGGCTCCGTTCATTCAGTTGAAGCCTCTAAAAATAAAGCTGCCTATGTTTCGGCTAAACACGCCCAATTAGGTTTCGTACGGGCAATTGCTAAAGAAGGTGCCGAACATAATATTAGCTCAAATCTATTATGCCCTGGATTTGTCTTAACACCATTAGTGGAAAAACAAATTCCGGAACAAGCCAAAACCTTGGGAATCAGTGAAGAAGATGTGGTGAAAAAAATCATGCTTGGTGAAACTGTCAATGGTCAATTTACAACGGTTGATGATGTATCAAATGCGGCATTGTTCTTGGCAGGGATGGAAACTAATGTCCTCACCGGTCAGGCAATGATTCTGTCTAACGGCTGGCACATGCAATAAACATTGCAATTAGAAATGACAAACCGGTTCGTAACAGAACCGGTTTTTTATTATTGCGCTGGAGCCGTAGTTCCAGACTTAGCTTTTGCAGCGGTTTTCTCTGCTGCGCTTTGGATCGCATTACATTCGGCCTGCGTTTTGGTTTTCAAACAGTCTGTCATTGCCTGCTGTGAAGCTGCCTGAACCGTTGCTGATGCCGCAAAAACATTGCTTACACCCAATACCACAAAAGCTAAAAGTGTTTTTTTCATCCGCAGTCCTTTCAAAAATTTTGTACAGACTTGATTATAGCACTCTTTGTTTTTATTGCCAAACTTTTTTAGAAATTTTCGTGCAATAGCTTCGTCCACTCGCTTAAATCCTGCTCGCTGAAGAAATTTTCCAAAAAAGTTATCATTAGCTGTTGTCGTTCTCGCGCTAGCTGTTGTCCAGTTGTGGTTTGCATTAATGCCGCCAAGCGTAATAATTTTTCAAAAAAATGGATAATCGAATGATTGGTACCATTTAGCGCGTTTTGACGATAAGCTGCCAAATCCAGCGTTGCTGGCGGTAATACTTCCGGTAAAAATAAAGGACGACACTTGTTACCACCATAGGCAAAGGTTCGGGCAATTCCACTGGCACCAATTGCATCCAGCTTGTCGGCATCATACAAAATTTTGGCTTCAAGGCTTGGTAATTGCGGATTATAACCAGCTTTACTAAAACCAATACTATCAATGGCTAAAAGTACCGCCTTGACTATCTCATCCGAAACATTCAACTGTACTAATAACCGCTCGGCGTTATTGGTTTCACCATTATTTTGCTTATAATCATCGACATCATGCAGCCACGCCGCCAACTCGACTACCAATGCATTCGCCGATGGTTCATTAGCCAGAATTTTATCTGCCAAATGTACAACCCGTTTGACATGCTCAAAATCGTGTCCGGAATAATCATGTTCATGATGATCTTTCACATAATCTCGGACTTGATTAATTAGTTGGACTTTATTCATCGCGCCTCCCGGGTATATTCGTTTAATAACATCTGCCATTGATCTAAATTTTGCTCAATAAAAAATTCACGTAAAAAGCTATGCATCGCCACTTGGCGTTTCAAGGCAATTTCGCGACCAAACCGGGTTTGCATGACTGATGGTAGTTTTAAAGATTTTTCGAATAAATGATTGATCGTGTGATTGCCGCCCAAAATCGACCGTTCACGGTAATGCGCCAAATTAAATTCATCCGGAAAACGGTTTGGTTCAAATAGTTTGCGCTGCTTGTTGCCACCATAGGCAAATGCCCGCGCCACGCCAATCGCGCCCAAAGCCTCCAGCTTATCGGCATCGTAAACAATTTTAGCTTCCAGATTAGGTAACTCCGGATTGAAGCCACTCTTACTAAAGCCAATACTACCAATAATTGTCAAAACTTTGTCTTGAACCTCATCATCAACCCCAATACTGCGCATAAAGCGGCGAGCATTTTCACCATCACCCAAACCCAATTTTAATTTATAATCATCAACATCATGCAATAGCGCGGTCAATTCAACAATAAATTCATCAGCCAGCGGTTCGCTGTTGGCAATCCGTTTCGCCATCGCCCATACCCGCAAAATATGCTCATTATCGTGTCCCGATGCTTCGTGAAAATGTAAATCATTGATAAACTCCAAAGCTTTAGCAATTATCTGCTCTCGTGATACCCGATGCTTTTCTGTCATATTAATCCCCCTCAACCTCTATTTATTTATCCGATATTTAACTGGTGTTACGCATATATCTATATTTTTGCACTAAGTTACTTGGTTTGACGATTTTGTGCGCTGAAAAGCCACTGAAAAATCAATGTGCCATGAAAAAAATCAATAACTCGACACTAAAGTCTTTATCATGCATAACATTAATGTTTAAGAAATAAAAAGCAGACAATTGCCTGCTTTTTATTAAATTACCGTTCCGTAAAATTATTTTTTCTTCGGCATGTATAAATCGGTAATTGAGCCATCGACAATTTCACAGGCAAACGCAACCGATTCAGATAATGTCGGATGAGCATGAACCGTCAAGGCAACATCATGAATATCACAATCCATTTCAATCGCTAAACAAGTCTCTGCCAATAATTCACCCGCTCCGGCACCAACAATTGCCGCACCAATCACCCGATGAGTTTTCTTATCAGTAATGATCTTAGTGAAACCATCATCACGACCGTTACCCAAAGCACGACCAGAGGCTGCCCATGGGAATTTACCCACTTCAATTTCCAATCCTTGTGCTTTGGCTTCACCCTCAGTCACACCAACCCATGCCACTTCCGGATCGGTATAGGCGATACCCGGAATAACTCGTGCATCAAAGAACGATTTCATTCCAGCACAGTTTTCAGCCGCAACTCGTCCTTCGTGTACCGCTTTATGTGCCAGCATTGGTTGACCAATTACATCTCCAATCGCGTAAATGTGCGGAACATTGGTGCGTTGTTGTTTATCGGCGGGAATAAAGCCATTATCCTGAACAATTACCCCAGCAGCCTCGGCACCGATGGTTTTTCCGTTAGGACGACGACCAGCCGCTACTAAAACTTTATCAAAACGTTGGGCTTCAGCAGGAGCATTAGGTCCTTCAAAAGTCACCCAAATGCCATCGGCTTTGGCTTCAACTTTGGCACACTTAGTCTTGGTATAAATCGCTTCGTAACGTTTTTTAATCCGATTTTCCAAGACCTTAACTACATCGCGATCCGCACCCGGAATCAAACCATCACCCAATTCAACCACTGTTACTTTAGAACCCAGCGTGCCATAAACTTCAGCCATTTCCAGACCGATGATACCACCGCCGACTACCAAAAATTTCTCCGGCACGTTTTCCAATGCCAAAGCACCGGTTGAATCAATCACCCGTGAATCCTCAAAAGGGAATCCCGGCACTTTAAATGAATGCGATCCGGAAGCAATAATTGCATTTTTGAAACGCACTACTTTTTTACCTTCCGCAGTTTCAACTTCAATCGTATAAGGTGAAGTAAATTTAGCCACCCCTTGAACTTTTTGAACCTTACGCTGTTTTGCTAAACCATCCAACCCTTTGGTTAATTTACCAACCACACCCGATTTAAAGGCGCGGATTTGATCAATATCCAATTGTGGTTTACCGAAATTGACACCATGATGGCTCATTTCATCGGCTTCATTGATAACTTTAGCCACGTGTAATAGTGCTTTAGATGGAATACAACCAACATTTAAGCACACACCACCCAATGTCGCATGTTTTTCCACTAATACCGTTTGCAAGCCTAAGTCTGCCGCTCTAAATGCCGCGGTATATCCGCCCGGTCCAGCACCTAAAACCATCACATCACAAACAATCTCACCATCGCTCGCCGCAGGAGCGGCTGATGCCTGAGGTGCTACCAACGGCGCCGCAGGTGCGGGAGTTGCCGCTGCCGCTTGAGGTGCACTAGCATCTGCGCTATCAGCTTCAACTTTAAGAATAACACTACCTTCACTAACTTTTGATCCAACTTGAATCAGCATTTCAACAATTTTACCGGCTTTATCAGCTGGCACTTCCATTGTTGCTTTATCCGTTTCCAACATCATTAAATTATCATCAACTGCAATCGTATCACCAACTTTTACATAAACTTCCGCAACATTAACATCTGTAAAGGCACCAATATCAGGGACTTTTATTTCTACAACGCTCATAATAACTCCTTTAAAAATCTAACCCACGAATCAAACTCAGAGAACAATCAAACCGGCAGCAACTAATTTATTAATAACGGATTAATATGCGCATAATTATGAGCATAAAAAGCCACTACTAATCCAAAAGTCAGCCGCACTGCAAAGTGAACTAATATTGCTACCTCAATTTTACCCGATTTTTGATAAACATATCCATATGCACTGCCTATAAAAAAATATATTAGGACTACCAGCGGCCCCAACTCAATATGAAATAATGCATAAATTAAACTTACAATTACAATCGCAAGCCACGAGGCTAACGAGCGCGAATAGCCACGCAAAATTTGATAACACCAGTTTTGCAAAATCATTCGGTACAGTATTTCTTCGGTAAAACAGATTATTATCAAAGAAAAAATCAATTGCACCAAGCTTAAATGACCAATCCGCAATCCAGAAAATATATATAATATGACAGTTAAAGGAATCAATAATACGATGTACAAAAGCAATAATATTTCCCACGTACCGGAAAATCCGCGCCGCCAATAATTTAAATTAATTCGCGGTTTTAAAACATATGCAGCTAATAAAATCGCCGCAAAGTATTTTTCAAAGGTTACTTGTACCACAATTGGATATTTAACTGTGAGCATTTGGAAATAATTCGTCCACGAAATTATCGAAGCCTGGAAATCTTCACTCCATAGCGCCCAAAAAACAATCAATAAAATATTAAGCCGCAATAAAATATTTCTTTTACCGTCCTGCTGCAGTAACTGATAACCAGTTATAGCCAGTATCATCAACACAATCCACGATGAAGAACTCATGTATCCAGCATAGACCGTTAATCCCGCGATTAACATTACGGCAACTACCGGATAAACAGCAGGAAGCAACCACACACTTAAAATTAGTGCCACAAAAACACATAAAACAATAATATTATCCATAACAATCTACGACCGCATCACCTGTTCAATTTTTCTGTTAGTTAAAAAATGCCCGATCGCAAAAACAAAGCATAATCCGATTGTCCATGTGAAAATAGTTCCGGGATTATAATCCTGAGTCATTGCACCAAAAACCCCGCCCAACCACGCACCGATTGCCCATGAAATAGCCATGTTCAAAGAAACCAACGTTGCCGAAAAGCCGTGTGGTGCAAACGTCGTCGCGGCAGATAATAATACCGGAACAGTTAACAGCTCACTTAAGGCAAACAAGGTATAAAATCCGATTAAATACCATGAACTACCCACAAAGTGTGGATTTGCCGCAATAGCTTTCACCAACGGCAATAATACAAAACACCCAGCGGCAATTAATAAATAGGCAACGGCCAATTTATTACTTAGCGTAATATCACGACCAAATTTATTTTGATAACCTTGATAAAAGAATGCCACCAATGGCGAATAAATAATAATCAATAAACCATACATACCAAAATACCACGTTGCCGGTATTGTAAAGCTGCCCACATGGCGATCAATATTTTTATCCGCGTACAGCGTCAACAAACCATATGGCAAGGCATAAATAATATTCCAAAAAATATTCGACACGCACAGAACCAAATACACTGTCACTTTTATTTTTTCATTGCTAGTCCATGGGGTTGTAGTCGACTTTTTTTCAGCTTTGGTTCGGATTTCGCCAATGCCTTTTAAACTACGTTTGCTGGCAACAATAAAATTAACCACCCCAATGAAAAGCCCAAACGCAGCCATCGCAAAAGCCCAACCAAAACCTTTTTCCTGTTGAACGTAGCCACCAATCATCGGACCAATAAAGCCACCGATATTTATCGACATGTAAAAAATTGCAAACGCCGATTCTTTACGTGAAGTTTCATTAGCCGTAAAAAATTCGCCGACCATCGCACTAATTGCCGGTTTTAACAATCCACAGCCAATAATTAATAATAATATTCCGGTGTACATCATTGGTTCGCCGTGGAATGCCAAGGAGGCATGCCCGAACATCATAATGATCCCGCCCAACAACACTGAAACTTTACGGCCGATAACTTTATCGGCAATAATCCCACCCAATATCGGCGAAACATAGACCAAGGCACCATAATAACCGGTTAGTAACAGCGCCTGAGCATTAGTCCAACCCAAACCCCCATCACTTATTTTTGCCGCGGCATATAACACCAGCAAACTCTGCATGGTATAAAAGCTAAACCGCTCCCACATTTCGACCGAAGATAGCGCAATGACTCCCCGAGGATATTTTATTTCTGCCATTAGATTGTTTCCCTTTTTTCTGATCATTATAATATTATGATTCCACACTACATAAACATATATGCTATCTTCAATGGAATATGAAAAGCGTAATTTGTAATTATAATATACTTCATGTTTGTGGTTATATGATTTTTGCACCGCTTGATGGATAAAATTATCAAATCACCAAAAATAAAAAAAGAATCCGCTAAATAAGCGGATTTCAACTCCTAAGTGTTGTAAAAAACCACAGAACTTCTAATTAAAAACTTAACCCTTTTTTATAGTTCAAACAGTGCAATTGATTCTACATGCGAGGTATGCGGAAACATATTCATAATTCCCGCCCGTAATAGCTTATAACCATGAACCTGAACCAAAGTCCCAGCATCCCGTGCTAGTGTCGCTGGATTGCAAGACACATAAACAATACGCTTCGGTGCAGTTTGGGGTGTAATCGCATTAATTAACTCGGCAGCTCCATCACGCGGTGGATCTATCAACCACTTATCCAACCGACCTAATTTTTCCAACCACTCACTATCAACGGTAAATAAATTACACACTTGGTAGCTAACCTTATGAGCCAAATTATTATGTTCGGCATTTTGCAAAGCCCGCGCAACCAACGCCTCTGAACCTTCAATCCCAATCACTTGCTTAGCGCTTCTTGCTATTGGTAAGGTAAAATTACCTATCCCACAAAAAAAATCTGCAATTTGATCATGTGCTTCCGGAGCTAATAACTGCATCGCCAAGGAAACCATTTCAGCATTTATAAATGGATTTACCTGTGTAAATTCAGTTGGATAATACGGCATATCCAAATCAAATTCAGCCAACTGATAATTAAGAGACGGCATATCCAATGGATAAAACGGATAACAACTATCAGGACCCTTAGGTTGTAGCCAGATTTGCAACCATTTTTGCTCCTGGTTATGTTTATCGGTAAAATCTCGGATTTTTTCCTCATCGCCCTGCGTTAAATCTTGCATATTCCGGAATACTAACACCGTAATATTATTACCAACCGCTACTTCAATTTGCGGCAGGCGCTCGTAGATTGACAATCCACTGATCAACTGTTTCAACTCGGAAATAAGTGCTGAAACAGCGCTAGGCAATACGCGGCACTCATCCATATTGGCAACATACGGCGATGCTTTCTCACGAAAGCCAACCAGCACGCCCCCTTTTTTAGCCACATAGCGTGCAGATAACCGTGCCCGATGCCGATAACCCCAGGCACAGCCAGCTAGCGGCGGTATAATTGAATCTGCACTAACATTACCAATATGCCGTAAATTATCAATCAACACCTGCTGCTTAATCCGGATTTGTTCGTCAAAACTGATATGTTGCAGCGAGCATCCGCCGCAAACTCCAAAATGAGGACATTCTGGTTCTACTCGCTGTGGACTGGGTTTGATGATCTCAAGTAAGCGCGCTTTATCAAAATTGGTTTTCCGTTTAACTATCTCGATAACAACTTCCTCGCCAGTCAACGCACCATCGACAAAAACCGTTTTGCCATCAATTCGGGCAATGCCCTTACCTTCATAATCAACCGATTCAATTATAACCTTAAATTGATTTTTTATAGCATTCATAAATCTTACATTGTTCCTTTTAATTATTATTGCTATTA
This sequence comes from uncultured Neisseria sp., assembly GCA_964488065.1. Lineage (GTDB taxonomy): Bacteria > Pseudomonadota > Gammaproteobacteria > Burkholderiales > UBA11063 > Aquella. The sequence continues at coordinate 2,522 of CAZATM010000007.1, read as the reverse complement.
TAAATTTTTTGTTTTAGCCATTCAATACCGGATTTTGCACTATTATAACCACTAATCGTCACGCTGGCGCTAGGGTGATCCCTTAGATTAAGATATTCGTGCTCAATCGCAAAACCAAGTAAAATAAAGATAATTAACTGTTTAAGAGTTATGCGGTTAAAAAAGAAAAAACCGATTAAAAATACAATTATTACAGCTAATAAAACTTTACTAAATTCGAGATCAGCAAATAATTCCGCCATGATTATGCTCTCCCTTTCAATCAGCTAAAGCAACTCCAGTTTTTTAACCAGCGGTATAAAAAAACTAACTCAAGCGCCCACCACATAAAGAAAACAAAATCCGAGTAACTATGCTAACGTGTAAACCTAAAAACAGAAATTGTGTATAACTACTTACCCAGATGAGCCTAATAACTACCGTACAATGCACAAGGCAGATACGCATGTCTCGCAGTGTACACAGGAACGTGCACAAGGAGCCTTGTAACACAGTTATTGCGATAGATTCCAAGTTACAATTATGTTTATGTTTGTAATCTAATTATAGCTTACTTTACAAGCACAACTGCCACAGTAAGCTAAATTACCCGTTACCTCAACTCCATTTATACGTAAAAACCCATCAAATTTAGTTTTATCACAAGCACTAGGGTGAACAAAATGTAAAGCCATCGTGCTGCTGCGCTGATAAACCTTACCGCAAGCTTCTACCGGGCTACCTAGCGGAAAACGTCGGGTAAAATCTGCGATAATACCACCATCACTATTCAAGCTTGCCTGAGCACTACTCACATAGTTATAAAATAAATTATCAACCACAATTTTATAAGTCATTCCATTGCCGTCTTGGATATAAAATTGGGTATGACTCATTGGATAACCATTATTACTATATTGGCGGGCATTATTAAACTGAAATACCGACTTGTGCCCCTTTTGAACAATCGTTCCGCTTACTAAGGTACACGGCTTGATACTTCTTTCAGCAAAGCCTTTCCCCATCAAAGCAAACAGTAGTGCTAAAATAACAATTTTGTTAATGCGCATCACTTTTCCCCTTTGAAACGGGTTCTCATTTCAACATTTTATACGCCCGCATTATGCGCCTGTAAATCAGCATGATAACTAGAACGCACCAGTGCGCCGACTGCCGCGTGTTTGAAACCTAGCTCATAAGCATATTCTTCAAGCTCTTTAAACTCTTGTGGTGTTACATAACGCAATACCGGCGAATGATGCTTAGATGGCTGTAAGTACTGTCCAATCGTAATCATCTCAATATCATGCTCGCGCATTACACGCATTAATTCACGAATTTCATCATTGGTTTCACCCAAGCCAACCATGATTCCGGATTTAGTTGAAACATTTGGACACATTTGTTTGTAAGTTTTAAGTAGATTTAGCGAATGTTGCAAGTCCGCACCTGGACGTTGTGCCTTGTACAAGCGCGGAACGGTTTCCAGATTATGGTTTAAAACATCCGGCGGCGTCTGTTGCAAAATCTCTAATGCCGACTCTAATCGCCCGCGAAAATCAGGGACCAGAATTTCAATCTTGGTTTCTGGACGAGTAGAACGAATTTCACGAATACATTCGGCAAAATGGTTAGCTCCGCCATCCCGCAAATCATCACGATCAACGCTGGTAATCACCACATATTTTAACTGTAAAATCCCCACCGAGCGGGCAACTTCTTTAGGCTCATTAGTGTCCAATGGATTGGGTCGACCATGTCCGACATCGCAAAATGGACAGCGTCGAGTACAAATATCACCCATAATCATAAAAGTTGCGGTACCTTTGTCAAAACATTCTCCAATATTTGGACAACTGGCTTCCTCACATACCGTATGCAGTTTATGCTCACGTAATAAATTTTTCACCCGATTAAAATTTTCACCACTGGGCAATTTAACCTTAATCCATTCCGGCTTTTTTAACGGCTCGGCTAAGGGTACCACCTTAATCGGAATCCGTGCCAACTTATCTTCGTTGCGTAACTTCACCCCTTGTTTTTTATCGTCGCTCATTTCGCATCCTCACCCTCAAACAAATTTAAGGAACTATTTACTACTAATACAATATTAATTTTCAAGTTTGGATTATAACAAATTTAGTTTATCAATATAAAAAAAGGCAGTAGCGTTAGCTACTACCTTAGTTATTATTTAGAGCAATTATTGACAGGCTTGAATTTTCAACCATTCTTCACCACTCCCAGGACCACCGTTATTGGAGGCAGGGTTGTTGCCCTGAGTCCACCAGTTAGCTTTGTAAACATAGCCATTGTAGGACACCATTGCACCACCAGTGTAAGCGGTACTGCTGCTCCAAGTTTCATAACCACTGCATTGGACACCACTTGGTGATGGAGAAGGACTAGGTACAACACTTGGGCTCGGACTAGGAACCGGTGACGGACTTGGCGCTACGGTCGGAACCGGACTTGGGCTCGGTTGCACTTTAGCTGCAAAAGTCATCGCGATAGTTTGGTTCTTGCTGATTGTACTGCTATTG
>CAZATM010000006.1:0-34951 GCA_964488065.1 uncultured Neisseria sp. | reverse complement strand
TTTGCGGCATTGGAGCTGGAATTGACTGAGCGTAAAATCGGGCAGGTAAAAATTAATTACCGTTTGCGCGATTGGGGGATTTCCCGCCAGCGCTACTGGGGTTGTCCAATTCCGATTATTCACTGTGAGCATTGTGGTGATGTGCCGGTGCCGGAAAATGATTTACCGGTTATTTTACCGGAGGACTTGGTTCCCGATGGCAGTGGCAATCCGCTGAATAAAGATCAGCGTTTCACCAACTGCGTATGCCCTCTATGTGGCGCAAAGGCACGGCGGGAAACCGATACCATGGATACTTTTGTGGATTCGAGTTGGTATTTTCTGCGCTATACCTGTCCGGATAGCCATGCGATGCTTGATGAGCGGGTAAATTATTGGGCTCCGGTTGATCAGTATGTTGGCGGCATTGAACATGCGATTTTGCATCTATTATATGCGCGGTTCTTCTATAAGGCAATTCGTGATTTGGGATTGGTTAAGGGGGATGAGCCATTTAAAAACTTGTTGACGCAGGGGATGGTATTGGCGGAAACTTATTATCGCCAGAATCCCAATGGTTCCAAAGATTGGTTTAGCCCGCTGGATATCGAAGTAACTAAGGATAGCAAAGGTAATATTATTCGTGCGGTTTATAAAGGGGATGGCAAGGAGGTTATTTATGGCGGGATTGAAAAAATGTCCAAATCCAAAAATAACGGTATTGACCCGGATGAAATTATTGCCAAATATGGCGCTGATACTGCGCGGCTATTTGTAATGTTTGCCTCTCCGCCAGAACTAACATTAGATTGGTCAGATACCGGAATTGAAGGGGCTAACCGCTTTATTCGTCGGGTGTGGCGGATTGTCTTTGAGCATCAGCAATATGGTTTGAGCGATAAATATAGCAGTGGTGAATTGACACCGGAGCAGAAAAAGTTACGTACCCAGCTTCATCAGACCATTGCTAAAATTACCAATGATATTGGGGTACGCAAGCAATTTAATACTGCGATTGCCGCGGTAATGGAACTTCTTAATGCCTATAGTAAAGTAGCATTTACCGGTGAGAATGGGCGGGCGCTAAGTCAGGAAATTCTTGAAGCAGTGGTTATTATGTTGTCACCAATTGCACCACATGTTTGTGATGCATTATGGAGCGAATTAAGACCGGGTAGCGAGCTACTGGAACAGGCTTGGCCGCAAGTTGATGCTTCCGCGCTCGACGTTGATGAAGTTGAAATGGTGATACAGGTTAATGGTAAGCTGCGCGGTAAAATCATGGTAGCTAAAGCATTAAGCAAACCTGAAATCGAAGCGTTGGCAATGCAAAGTCCGAATGTGCAAAAATTTATCGACGGACAGACAGTCAAAAAATTGGTGGTGGTACCAAATAAATTGATTAATATTGTAGTCTAATATTATGTTAAGCCGGAGTAATTCCGGCTTTTTGTCTTTGGTGGAGAAATTTAATAGATGAAAGCAGTAATAGTTGATAACCATGGTGACAGTATGCAGCAATTGCGGTTGGCTGAAGTTGCCACACCGATACCGGTAGATAATCAGGTTTTAATTAAAGTTAAATATGCCAGCCTTAATCCAGTGGATTATAAATTAATCGCCAATCAACCGGCTTTTTGGAATTATCCGTATGTAGTCGGACTGGATATGGTCGACGAAATAGTTGAGCTTGGTAGTGGTGTTACCCGCTTTAAAATTGGGGAGATGGTTGCTACCCATGGTAATTTGACTTATGGTGGGGCATTGGCGGAATATTGTGTACAACCGGAGCAGGTTTTATTTAAAATACCCTCTGGGTTTGATGTGAAGTTGGCAGCAGCACTGCCATGCGCCGGTTTGACCGCCTATCAGGCACTGGTCAGAAAAATGAATATCCATAGTGGTAAGACGATATTTATTCAGGCTGGTAGTGGCGGCGTTGGCAGTTTTGCGATTGTCATTGCCAAAGCTAAAGGATTGCGGGTTATTACCTCGTGTTCGGCGACCAATGCCGATTATGTTAAGGCGCTGGGTGCTGATGAGGTAATTGATTATCGTAATCAGGATGTTTACGCTTGGGTTTGTGGGCATTATCCAGATGGTGTTGATTATATTCTCGAAACAACCACTAAAGATAATTTGCAGCGTGATATTGAAATATTGGCATTTAACGGACAGATAGCATCGATTGTCGGGGTATTGGAAACCAGCATTGTTCCCGAGTTTAAAACTGGCTTTGGTTTTCATGAAGTGGCACTGGGTGGAGCTTATTTATCGAATCATTACCCATCACAATGTGACTTGGCGCAGATGGGCGATGAATTGATCTTGTTGCTGCAACAAGCAAAGGTTGTGCTACAGATTAACAGCTATCGATTAGATAATTTTCAGCAGGCGTTTACCGATTTACAGAATAGTAAAAATCCCGGTAAAATAGTAATTGAAGTATCTTGATAAAATTCAAGTGAGAGAGGTGATGATGAATATTCAACTAGATGATTTAAATATGTATTATTACGATAATCAATTGACAGACAAACCGGTGCTTATATTTATTCATGGTCTGGGTGAGAATCTGGATTCGTGGATTAATCAAATTAACCATTTCAAGAGTGATTATCGGGTAGTGGCGATGGATTTGCGCGGTCATGGGCGAAGCAATGATGGCGATAAAGCGATAACTATTGCTCAATTTGCGGCAGATGTAATTGCGCTAATGGATAAACTTGATATTAATCAGGCACATATCATTGGCTTATCGATGGGCGGTATTATTGCCCAAGAGCTGGCAATAAATTATCAGGAGCGGTTGTTGACGCTGTCTTTATGCAATACCGCCAGTTTCGCTACCGAAGAAGCCAAAGGCAAATTAGCTGGACGAATCGACATGATTAATACGGTAACCATGGATGAGATGGCCAATTTTATTGTGACTGCCTGCCTGCCGGAACAATATGATCAAAAAATCTATGAGCAAGCGTTCGCGATTTTTCGCCAAAACCGGCGTGTTCCCTATTTGGCAGCTACGATTGCAACGTTTTCAATTGATTATCGAGAAGCGTTGGCTAAAATTACTATTCCGGTACTGGTCTTTACCGGTGAGTTTGATAAAGCCACGCCGATCGAGGCTAGTCAATTTATTCATAAGGCAATGGGTCAGTTAGAGCTGCATCTCATTAAAGGTGTCGGGCATTTAAGTAAGCTTGAAAAACCGGCAGAATTTAATCAATTAATTGAACAATTTATTATAAAACATCGTTAAAATGGAGCAAAATATGTATTCCCCAAATCAAACCTCTGGAAAAATTTTTCCGGCATTAATTTTAGCAATTGGTGTTGCTACCGGTGGTTATTATATCGGTAGTGGCATTAAATACTTTCGTAATTTTGACCGCTCGGTTGAAGTTAAAGGGCTTGCCGAACAGCAAGTTAAATCAGATTTGGCCACCTGGAGTGTTAATTTTAGCGATAGCGGCGATAATTTGAAGGCGTTATATCAGCAAAGCAGCCAAAATCAGAAATTGGTCAATCAGTTTTTAATTAGTAATGGTTTTGAGTCTAAAAATATACAATTGGGCACCATCAGTGTCAATGATAATTGGGCGAACCAATATGGTAATAATAATGAAAAATTACCGCATTATCAAATTAATAATAGTGTTAGTGTGACTACCGGCAATGTTGATTTGGTGGCGAAAGTAAGCCAAAATGCCGGAGATTTGGTTAATCAGGGCGTGATTGTGACCAATAACAGTATCAGTTATTTTTATAACAATCTCAATAGTATCAAGGCGCAAATGCTCGACCAAGCGACACAAAATGCCAAGTCGGCGGCAGAAACTTTTGCCAAAAACACCAATAGCCAGGTCGGTAAGATTAAATCGGCTTCACAAGGCGTATTTACCATTTCATCGCCGGATGGCTCGAATGTTGGTGATACCAGCAATATTAATAAAAAAGTTCGGGTAGTAACTTCAATTCAATTTTTCTTGAATTAATATGCTGCGCCGGATAATTTTAGGATGGTTAATATTGTATTGCGCGAATGTTTTTGCCGATGGCAATGGTGTAGCACTTAATAATGTGCGGAGTTTTCCTGCTGGGACAATTTATGCCACGATAGTTAAGATCAATTATCCGCAAGTAACCCTGCAGGAAATTCCCTCTAATTGGGGCAGTTCCTTATTGGGAATGATGCTGTTAGCCAGTCAGAAAGTGACGATGTCGCCGGCTTCAATCATCCGTGATGATCAGAATAATACCCATGTGCAGGTGTATCTGGACGAGCTTAAAGACCAGCCGGTGGCGGTGCAGCTTGATTATCAGGGTCGGGTGTGGGTAATTTGGCAATTAACTGCCGGTGAAGTTAAATGGGTTTTGCAAAATAAATTAAATAGCTGGAATAAAGTTAGTAATTGAGATTATGCATTATACTTATTTTAGGGTTTGATTTGTGTTTTCCGTTCAAATGTTATGAAGATAAGAGTTTGTAATTACGTAGAACTATTTTGTGAAAAACTCGCTACACTCAGACAGTTCACAAAATGACGTTCTTTACGTAAACAAATCCTAATCTTCTCCACAATTCACTTAAACACAGATCAAACTCTAAAATAATTAATTGTAAGTAGCGTCAGTTAGTGATTAAATTCCACAATGAACAATGATTGGTGGTGATTATGGATGACAAAATAACGGTAGGTGAGTATTTATTACAACGCTTGGCTGAATTGGGGGTTCGCGATATTTTCGGCGTTCCCGGCGATTTCAGTATTGATTTGGTTGGAATGATAGATGATGATCCACGTTTTAACTGGATTGGTGATTGCGATGAATTAAACGCCGGTTATGCCGCCGATGGTTATGCCCGAATTAATGGTGTTGGGGTATTATGTACTACCTTTGGTCCGGGAGAATTAAGCGCGGTTAATGCGATTGCTGGTGCTTATAGTGAGCATGTTCCGCTGATAAAAATTGTTGGCGCACCGGCAGTAGCTAAAATTCAGCAAAAATTGCCGCTTCATCATTGCTTGTTAAATGGTAAATATGATCAATCTTACCAGATTTATCAGCAAATCACTACTGCCAGTGCCTGTCTTGATTTCAATAATCCCGGTGAGATTATTGATCAAGTTATTGAACAATGTTTGGCTAAAAAATTACCGGTATATCTGCAACTGCCGCAGGATGTATTGGTGTATAAAATTCCTCGTCCACGACGACCGCTTTCGCTTGTAAAAATGGCGGAAATTGCCAAACATGAGTTAACTAGCCTAGTTGAGCGGGTCAGCAATGCGCGCCAACCGGTTATTTTGATTGGTGAATTAATCACCCGCTATGGTTTAAGTAATGAATTACAGCAATTTTTGCACGACAGCGGCTATCCATATGTAGTTAGCTGGGGCGCTAAAGGGGGTGTAAATGAAAATGAGGCAAATTTTTGCGGAATGTATGCCGGTGTATTTTCTTCAGCCGTGGTGCGAGAATATGTTGAAAGCAGTGACTGCGTAGTTAGTTTGGGCTGGTTGGAGTGTGAAGTTAATTTGGGAATGTTTAGCGCCAAGATCACCCCTGCTAACCGGATTAGCATTACTGCCAAACAAGTTATCATCAATGGGCAGCCGTTGGTGAATATTGATTTTCCGACGGTAATTCGCCAGTTAATTGCGAGCGTGCCGCGTTACCAGCGTGAATTGCCGCGCTATAACCCACATCATGATAATAAAAATTGGCTCCTATCATCAACTGAAATTGGTCACGAGAATCTAATCTATCGGTTAAGTCAGTTTTTAAATAGCGAAGATATTCTGGTTTTGGAAACCGGTACCATTGGCTTTACCGGTGGCTATTATCACCTGCCGGATAATGTGCGTATCATTAGTAGCATTAATTGGTACTCAATTGGCTATGCGCTGGGGGCAACTACTGGTGTTTGCCTAGCACATGCAAAAAGTAGCGGGCGCGTGATTTTGGTTGTTGGCGATGGTTCTTTGCAAATGACGGTTCAAGCCATTTCAACATTGCTGCGCTATCAACTAAAACCGATTATTTTGGTATTAAATAATGGTGGTTATACCATTGAACGGGTATTTTTGGGTGAGAATGCGGCTTATAATGATGTTCCAAATTGGGATTATCTGGCATTGCCCAAAACCTTTGGTGGTAAGGAATATAGTTCGGTTAGAGTGCAGGATGATGCTGAATTAGTTGGTGCTTTGGTATCCGCGCGGGAAGATGAACGGTTGACAATTATTGAAGTCATGATGGATAAGCATAAGCAACCCGAAGCATTACAAAAATTGATTGCACTACGAGCAAACGGTCAATAAAACGACCTGTTAGTCATCCTAACACTGTTAATAATTTAGCAGATAAATTTGCACTCTGAGGCAAAAGTGGGTTATACTACAGTACTTACAGAGTTAGTTAATGAGTTTTGCATGAGTAGAAAATAGACGGATGCGAGGGAGAAAATCGGAAGACTCATTAACTAACAAAGTTGTAAGTTTCCCCTAGAATTGAGCAGCCTCTTAAGGCTGCTACTTTTTTGCCAAAAATTGAACATCTACCTTTTAGCAGTGACCTTAGATAAAAATTATTAAAGCCAATGACTTTCGGTTATAATTCGTAATAAATCGTAACCGTAGTTAATAATAAATTTATAAAAACCGGGAGGCTGAATCATGAAATCAACTATGGGCTGGGATAAATTCATTGAAAATTGTTTGCAAATGAAAACTACCGAAGAACTGCATAAATTTTTTGAATTAACGCTAACCGTTTCCGAGTGGGAAAAAATTGGTGCCCGTTATCTGATTTTAGCAGAATTGATTAGCGGCAATAAAACCCAGCGCGAAATTGCCGCCGATCTGGGCGTGAGTATTTTTAATGTTACCCGTGGTGCCAATCAATTGAAGCGCATTGACGAAGAATCTAAATCATTAATCAGTATCGAATAGTCCAATGAGAGCAGTTATACAGCGGGTAAAATCTGCCGCAGTTACGGTTAATGGTGCAACAGTTGGTGAAATTGGCGGTGGATTGCTGGTGTTATTGGGGGTAACCCATCTGGATCGTCACGAAGATGCGTTGTGGCTCGCGCAAAAAATTACTAAAATGCGGATATTTAGCGATGAAAATGATAAAATGAATTTATCATTAAGCGATGTCGGTGGTTCATTACTGGTGGTATCTCAATTCACTCTCTATGGTAATGCAATAAAAGGTAATCGTCCATCATTTAGTCAGGCCGCCGCGCCGGAATTGGCAAATTCACTCTATCAATACTTCATTGAACAGGTGAAACTATTGGGAATTAATGTTGCCGAAGGGGAATTTGGTGCCGATATGCAAGTTTCATTGGTAAATGATGGTCCGGTAACAATTATTCTAGAGACACCCACCTAGTATCATTGGTAAAAAATCTGGTAAGTAAAATTTTCGGCGATAATCAATGATTCCAGATATAATATTTGTATTGGGATGGGAGGTCTATCATGCTGGATTATCGAATAACTCAACAACATCTACAACAAGCGGTAAATGAACAAATTATTAGTGCCCAGCAGGCGCAACAGCTATGGGCATTGCTGGAACGACAATCTGTTAATACTCCAAAATTATCAACTGGGCATGTCTTATATTATCTGGGTGGCTTATTGGCGATTGGCTCGATAACCGTATTTGTCGGCAGCAGCCTGGATCTTTTGATGGGCTGGCCGTTATTTGCTATTGGCGTGGTTGCATTTGCCGGTAGCTATCTATTGGCAAATAGCTTTCAGCAAAAAAAATTATTAATTCCGGCGGGAATTTTTGCGGCAATTTGTTTGAGTCTTACGCCATTAATCGTCTTTAGTTTGCAAGCGGCAGTGCATTTGTTGCCGAATGATTTTAAGGCCTATCAAAAATTTTACCGACTGGTGGATGGGATTTGGTTACCATTAGAATTGATCAGCTTATTGGTCGGTGGATTATTATTCAATAAATTTCGCTTTGGTTTTATTCTCTTTCCGTTTGCTATCCTACTGTGGTTTACCAGCATGGATGCTTATCAATTTGCTACGCATCAGACTTTGAGTACCAATGGTGGCGCGTTATTTTCATTATTATTTGGACTGGCGGAAATTTTTTTAATCCTGCGCTGGGACTGGTCGGCAACCAATTTGCGTGCGCAAAAGCTATTCTGGCTTTATTTTGCGGCGGCACTTAATTTTTGGGGTGGCTTAACTACATTGTGGGCAAATTTACATTTAGATGCAATTTATGTAATTATCAATATAATATTGTTATTTGGCAGCGTTTTTTTGCAACGAAGAATCTTTGCGCTGTGTGGTGGAGTAGGGATTTTTGCTTTCATTAGTTCGCTGGTCGCTCATAGTCCAGTTTTCCCTTTTGTGTTGGTTTTATTGGGGTTGTTACTAATCTATTTAGCATGGATTTGGTCAAAGTTTGAATTACGGATTGTTAATCGTTATCAAAAATTTATTCCGTTGCGCTTTCAAAATATTAAATGAAATGAATCCAAAAAAATCCCGCCAGTTACTGCGGGATTTTTTTATAAACGTATTGCTTGGTTAGTTATAATTTCTCTGGTTGAGTAGGAAATAATAATTAAGCGTCATAATAATTAGGAAACCGACTAAATTATACAGGTTGTCTAGGGTGCCGGAATCTTGTAAAAAACCAAAAGCACTAACCAATGCTAAATATACAAACATTGACCATGAAGAAGCAAATGCTTTGAGTGATTTAGCCAAATTGCGATGATAAACACTGCAATAGAGGATAAAAAATGCCAGATGCAATACCAGCGATAAAACCAATGGCAGCATGCCACATTGAACCAGCAGATAGCTAACCACGATATAAGCAATATAACTAAGGGTGATTCCACCAGGCATTCTGAATGGACGTTTTTCTTCCGGGTTAATCTTCCGTAATTTACAAAAAGCAATTGGTACGGCGAGACACGAAATTAGCTGGAATACTGATACCACGATCATAATCTTATCCCAGTTATCAAAGAAAATTACCAGAATGGTACAGAAAAACAGCGTTACAAAAATTGATAAACGCGAAATTTTATGTACTGGATGTTCTTTGGCAAAAATTTTCGGCATTTGTCCGTCTTCACCCATACCGGTAAACATCCGTGAACTTGAGCCAACATAGATAATCCCGGTACCAGATGGACTGATTGCAGCATCTACGTATAAGACAATCGCAACCCAATTGATTCCCAGAATTACCGCTAATTGTGCTAAAGGCGAGGTGAAATCAAGATGATGCCAGCCATTGACAATACTATCCGGTGCAATTGCGCCAATGAATGAAGCCTGTAACATTAGATAGATTACCAGACAAATCAACACCGAACCACCTAACGCTAATGGAATATTCTTCTGCGGGTTTTTTAGCTCTTTGGAAAAAACCGTAATCATGCTAAAGCCATAAAATGAATAAAATATCCCACAGGTTACTACCGCGGTAAACATTTTATCCCAACCATAGGGGGCAATACTGCCATGATAACTAGTGAAATTACCCGGATGCCAAGCTGCGGCAAAAAATACAATTGCCGTAAGAGTGGGCACGGTTAATTTAATCACCGTAATTGCATTGTTGGCTTTGGCTAATAACTGAATTCCCCAATAATTTAAGATTCCGTATAATACCATTAACGCACAAACTAGTCCAATCCCCAAAGCAGTAAAGTGGTCATTATTGAAGATATGATCATGAATATTTGGGAAGGCTTGTGAAATAAACTGAATTGATGCCTCGGCTTCAGCGGGAATGGTGATAATGGTTGCAAATAGATTAGAACTGGAAACGATAAATCCATAATCCGGATTATGAGTCAAGGTTAACAGCCGCGCAAATAGTCCGGTTTCCTGGCTATAGTACGTTGCAATTTCTGCCAGTAGTAATGCAATGATTAATGCTAACGCTGCACCAACTACCCATGAACCCATTGCAATCGGTCCGGCAAATTTGGATGCCTTATAGCTGGCAAATAGCCATCCGCTGCCGACGATACAGCCGACACCGATAGCAATTGCTGAAAATAGGCTCGGGGTTTTATTGTTGGATGATTCAATATACGCCATATCTCTAGTTCCTCCTGAAAAATAGATTATTTTATGAGCATTGCGGTTAGCCGCTGGGTTTTGCTCAAGTAAAATAAAAATTACTTGCATTAGTTCAAATATAGGTCTTCTGGGAGTGATTTATTGTCTTTATTGTGATTTTTGGCAAGCAACTTGAAATTATAGCCTATTTGCTATGATAAAAACCAACAATGTAACTAATGTTAATCTGGTGAGTATCGTTTTTTATCAGTGGAGTTATGAGTTTTTATTTTTAATATTTAATAATAACAGTATGATAATCTGTGTTTGAGTTGTGATGCCAAATGGTTAATGTACAGTTGGATTTTTTAAAGTGTGTAACAAAATGCTACGACCGAAAGAAGAGCTTAAGGAAACGACTACCTTATAACTGGCACATTAGTATCTAATATTTGAAATTCATCTGCAATTTCTTTATCCTTCATCAGGTGTTTAATAAAAAAATTTGGTTATTGTGTTTTATCCATTTACCTCATGTGATTTTTATGACATATGGCAATAAAATTCCACTTAAAATTTGCAGATAGTCTGGTAATTAAGGTGTATAAAAAAGACCCCGACCAAACGATCGGGGAAAGAGGACTATCATGAACTTTATAAATTTTAGAGTACGGTGGTTCTTAGTTCGTTATTTTACTAAATCCCAAGCATCTTCCCATGCAGATCCGAAACCAGGGGCATAAGTGTTTGGAACAATTGAACACCAACCGCTATATGGATAATCTTTACATTTATAGAGATGTCCGTTGCTTATGAGTTGTCCACTGCTATCGGTTTCGCTAAGTGAATCTGTTCCATATACAATGTCTCCGGCAGCATAAGAGCCATTTTTAGAATAAACCTTGTATCCAACTGGGGTTGGCGGAGTTGGATCAGATTTTATTTGCAAGGTCTTAGCCAGTGTCGAAGATGTCTGACCGGCATAAGACGCACCCGCTGCCGAATAATAACCTGAGTAATAGTCAACGTTAGCACTCCAGATCATGACACCATCCAAGAAATTTCCTGCAGAAGCTATATCGGTTGTCAAGCTGGTCAAGGCCGATGAGTAATTCATACCAGTATAAGTAAAGATTGAAGTACCTGCACCAGCGCTGTTAACCGGTTCGCCGATTAAGACTTTGGTTGTTGATGGTATGCATGATACACCACTATCGCTACAACCTTTGAGATTGGCAAATAGCTTGGCGTAAGCGGCTAAAGCCGTTGGTGCATTTGGGGCAACCGTAGTGTTTCCATAGCTGATAGTGAAGCCGCTCTGGTTATAGATTTGTGCCTGAATGTAGTCAACATTACCGCTATTGATTGCCGCTGCATATTGGTTATCAGAGCCACCGGAGCTGTACCAAACTTGACCTTTGGGATTGGAAGAAGATATACAGTTCCATTTGGTTGATCCATTAACCGTGCAACTGGCACTCGAATTATTAATTATTTGTGGCGCAATTGATACTTTAAATCCGGCTTTCTTGATTGCTGTAGCAGCCGTGTTGATGAAATCAGAGCTAAAATTATTTTCTAAATCCAAATCTATCCCATCAATTTTTGCTGAAATAGAATCGGCTTTCAATTTAGTATTGTAGGCATTGGCTTGAGCAATTACCGTTTTAGCAAAATCACCAGCACTAGTGTATTTTGTCGGATTAGTTTCCTGACCGCCAAAGCTCAGCAAATTAACCGTTCCGGCATTTTCGCTTTTCAATACTGTTTTCACCATGTCATAGTAGCCGCTTGGAATTGAGCTTGATACATCGTTTGCACCAAATTCCGCAAATAAAATCATATTATAATTTTTATATGCACTGCCGTTGATAGCTGCCTGAGCACCACCTACGGCATCCAGTTCAATGTATGAGGAGAACAATTGGCTACCCGCTACCGCCGGGCTAGGCGTCGGCTCTGGTACTGGGGAGGTTGTTGGGGTCGGTACCGGACTAGTGGTTGGACTTGGGCTACTAATTAAATCCCAAGCTTGTGACCACGCTGTTCCTGTCCCTGGTGCATATGTTTTAGACTCTCCTGCACACCAGCCGGAGGCAGGCCAAGCTTTACATTGGTAGAGGTTACCATCAGACGTCCCCTCTGAATTAAGACCATATACTATGGTTCCCGCTTTATAAGTGGATTTATCTTTGACACTATAAACTGGATATTCTCCAGGCGCCAGCGTTGGTGTTGGTGTCGGACTAGTCGTAGGTTTTGGTGTTGGGCTGGCACTTGGTGTTGGACTGGGGCTATCACTACATTCAGCGATTTTGGTCCAGACTTTGCCGGAACCGGCTGCACCGCTATTTGTATCAGGTTGATCACCTTTCGTCCACCAGCCAGCCTTGTATTCAATATTTTTATAAACTACGTAATCACCAGAAAGATAAGCCTTTGTACTTGACCACAGCTCAATCCCACTACAATCATTAGATTGTGCACCGGCCAATTTCATTGTTCCGCCCAGCTCGTTTGCTGATGTTGCTACTGGTGAATCTTGATTCGTATTTGAGCTTGCAACTTCAGCACCCAGCGTTGCTGGGGTAGCTGTTGAACCGCTTGATCCGCTATTGCAAGCCATTAAACTGGCGGCACTTAAACTGATAAGTACGATATATTTTAGTTTCATGATAAACATTCCTTTAGAAAAAGATTACAATTTTATTTTTAGTTTCTAAGGCAGACTCTCGTTTGCCATCAGTAAGGGAATTGTAAAGTAGTGTCAAAACTTTCTCAATCGTCAAAAATGACTATTGCGGTAAAAATTAACACGTCATCATAGAAAAATAGTGCGTTATTTGATTGAGATTAATTAGTAGTGAGTTTAAAAAATTATTTAAAGGTGCCAATTGAAGACTTGACCCATTGATTGGAGCATATTATTAAGCGCTGCGCAGTGGGACATTCTTGATGGCTTTGTGGAGTGATTGCAAGTATATGGTTGGCAAAATTGTGAGGCAGTTAGTAAATCTTTGTGGTGGATATTATCTGTAAAACAGTGTGTTAGTGAATATTTAAAATTATTATTGATTATTGGCGAAGGTTTGCATAGCCAATTGCAAATCTTCCCAGGCATCTTTTTTTGCTGATGGTGTCCGTAACAGATAGGACGGATGATAGGTAACAATTACCGGTATTTGTTGGTAATGATGAATTTGTTTGCGTAATTTACCGATTGCCAGGTCGGTATTTAGTAGCGTTTGGGCGGCAAAGCGTCCCAAGGTAATAATTATCCGCGGATTAACCAGCCGAATTTGATTAATCAAATAATTGCTGCAGGCGCTGATTTCTTCGGCTTCCGGATTGCGGTTATGCGGTGGACGGCATTTGACAACATTGGCAATATAGATATCATTAGTGGCATCAAGCTTCATCGCGGCAATCATTTTATCCAGTAATTGCCCGGAGGCACCGACAAAAGGTTTGCCCTGCAAATCCTCCTGCTCGCCGGGGCCTTCGCCAATAAACATCCATGCGGCTTCGCGATTGCCGCGTTCAATAACGATATTGGTTCGGCCGTGACAGAGTTTACATTTGTCGCAGTTACTGATTTCATGTACCAATTCTTGCCATGAATGATGCGTTGCTGGTGGTTGCAGAATTTTGCTACCGTGATTTTCAACGGCTGCAGGCGGTGGCACAATTATTTTTGGCTTTTCAATCGCCGGTATTGGTTTAACGGTTTCAATTACCGTCGGTTTAAGTGGTTGCGGTGGTGCGGTTTCTGCTTGACAAGATAAATTAACCACCGTTTTGAGATTGGTAAAATTGCTTGGTGGTAGATCATATTGTTGGCGCAGTTGCGTTATCCGCTTTTCATCCGGTGTCCACAGATTGCCGGTTAGTAGTTGGTAAGTAGTTTTTTTCATCGCTGGCGCGCCATCATTAGTGCATCAATTTTTTTACCATCGACATGATAATAGTTTTTGCGATTGCCGATAATGTTAAAACCAAGTTGGTGGTAGAGATTAATTGCCGGCGTATTGCCTACCATTACTTCCAGAAAAGTTTGTTCAATATCTTCAGCATCCAAGGTAGCTAAAATATGTTGCAGCAACTGTTTGCCATAGCCCTGGTGCTGTAGTTCGTAACGAATGAAAAACTGCAAGATTTCAGCCTCTCCGGCGACCATGCTATAGAGACAGCAACCGATAATTTCACCCTCGCGATACATTCCGATTAAATAATGCGCCGGATTAAGCTCAGATTGCTGGTAATCAAATAATGACCACGGACTGCGATTACTAATTGCATCGAGTCTGGCAATTTCGGTAAGTTCTGGTTGTTGCAGCTTGCGATAGTTGATCATTTACGTGCCTGCAGTTGCTCAGCGAGATTGAGTGCCACCTTATTGCGCAGGTACAATAAATCGCCATCCTGCCAGTTGCAGCTGGAATAGCACCCGCTATCAATGACAGTAAGCCAAGTTTTACCATCGGGGTAGTCAACTTGCGGTTGGGTAAATTGTGCCAGATAACTGTCGCTAGCCACCACCGGGTAGGGTAGCAAGCCATTAGCGCTAATTGCAGTATTTTCCGCTGTCAGTTGATGCTGTTGCAGGAGACTAACTAATTGCTCCGGATTAATCAGGCACGGCGGAATCAATGGAATTAGCTTATCCAGAGAGTATCCAGCAACATAAATTTGTCCCAAGCGTGCATCAAGAGTAATAATGGCATTGTTTTTGCCACAGTCTGTCATCGGTTCTAGATAACCGGCAAATGCCGGCAGCGGCAATAATTGACAGTTGTTACTATACGCCAGTGATAGGGCAACGCTGGCGCCAATTCTCAGCCCGGTAAAAGAACCGGGACCTTGATTGTAGGCAATTAATTCTAAATCCGCAACTACAAGCTGGCAGTCGTTAAGAATGTTACTGATTTGTGGCAGGATATATTCCGACTGTTTGTTACCGATTTTTTCCTTGAAGAAAGCCTCATTTCCATTTTTATTGCGAGCTGCTAATACCAAGTATTCATTACTGGTATCAATCATTAGCAGATTTTTATTTAGCGTCATAAACGTTCCATTAATTGTGTCAACATGGCCTGTTCGATTTCGGGAGTAAGTGCGAAAATTTGAATTGGACTGGCTTTTTTATGTAATTTTACTTGATTTTCCAAATTGGCCTTATTCCCCAGTTCACAGCCCAGCCATGCCAGTTTATCAATAATTTGCTGGCGTAGAGTTGGTGAGCCGGTTGCTAAACTACCGCAAAAAACGATACCATTTAAACCACCCAAATCATTTGCGGTGGCGGCAATATTATTGGCAATTGCGGAAGTATAGCAATTAATCCACTGTTGTGCTGGCGGTGTTTCATTGGCTAATAACTCGGTTATTATCGCACCAAGTTCGGTTGGAGCCTGTTCCAAATTTTGCAGTCCTAACTGGCTTAAACGTGAATCATAGGCACCATTATGGTTTCGTGACGGTAGGTTTTGATGTATATAACTACTGCTACAACTTAGGCTTTTATGATTTTTAATCCCGCAGAGCGTACTTTCATGATTTTCAAGATAAACGACAATCCAACTGCCTTTGGCGATTTTTTTATCACTTAATTGGGATAAGCGTTGGCTAATTGCCAAAAATTCCAAGCCGTGACAACCATAATTTTTTAGAGAACTATCATTTATCAGCAACTGCTGATTGTGCGCTGATAATGTGTGATGAAAGGCATTGTTAAAGCAGGCGTAATGCTTGGCTTTCGGGTAGTGTGCCAGTACACAGCGCGCCAATGCCACATCTGCTGGTTGTTCCTGCGGAGCTAGATGCGCCAGTTCGGCAAGTTTATCAACCGTCTGTGCAGTCAAGCGGGTAATTTTAGTAAATTCATCGCCACCACAACTAAACTTGTGAACGACAATATCATATTCATGTTTATTCAAAAATGGATGGCTGATAATTGCTTCAAAATCCAGAGTGGTTTCTGGAATTGCCAATGTTGACTGGGCAACCAATTTTCCCTGTGAATTAAATTTATCCCACAGTAAATTTTTGTCATTGCGGCTAATTTGTCCATAACGCTGCAAGCTGGATTTTTTTTTAAATAATTGATATATCTTGTAGTTTATGGTTAAGCTATTTTGGTGAATAATTAAAATCAGCATGAGATTTTCCAGAGTAATTATTAAATCCGGTTTATGAGACCTTCAACGAACGATTTTAACATCAAAAAGGCGGGTAAAATTACCCGCCTTCAAAAGTTGACCTATGTCTAGCTTTGAACTGCAGTAATTGCAATGGTGTAGATTATATCATCAACCGTTGCACCACGGGATAAATCATTAACCGGTTTATTTAAACCCTGTAATAATGGTCCCACGCTCAAGACATTTGCACTACGTTGTACCGCTTTATAGGTGGTATTTCCAGTGTTTAGATCCGGGAAAATACATACTGTAGCTTTTCCGGCAACCGGACTGTTCGGTGCTTTTTTCTCGCCGACTTCTTTGATCATCGCCGCATCGTATTGCAACGGTCCATCAATCAAAATATCCGGCCGTTGTTCCTTGACAATGGCGGTGGCTTTCTTAACTTTTTCAACATCGGCGCCAGTACCGGATGAACCGGTTGAATAACTAATCATCGCAACCCGTGGTTCAATATTAAATTGTACGGCGGTATCAGCACTTTGAATCGCAATATCTGCCAGTTGTTCGGCGGTCGGATCAGGATTAATTGCGCAATCGCCATATACCAAGACCTGATCTTCCAAACACATGAAAAATACTGATGAAACCAATGAGCTGTTAGGTTTGGTTTTTATTACCTGCAATGCTGGACGAACGGTAGCCGCGGTAGTGTTTTCCGCACCGGAGACTAACCCGTCAACTTCGCCATTATAAATCATCATGGTTCCCAGATAATTTACATCGGTCAATAAAACATCCAGAGCCTGTTCAGGTGTCATACCTTTAGACTTGCGCAATTCAACCAACTGATCAACATAAGAGGGTGCCACATCTTGCGGATCAAGGATTTTCATATTTTCTGGAATATTCAAACCATTGGCTTTGGCCAGATTATGAATTTTGGCATAATTTCCCAATAGTACGCAATCGGCGATTCCTTTTTCCTGACAGTGAATACCGGCAGTTAAAGTTCTTAACTCTTCACCTTCCGGCAAGACGATCCGTTTACCGGCAGACTGCGCTTTTTTGATTAACATGTAGCGGAATGCTGCCGGTGACATTTTCTTGGTTACCTGATGATTCAATTTTGATTCAATGGTGTGAATATCTACTGATTCCGATATTTCCTGTTTAATCAATGATAAGCGGGCGGCATCATCGGCCGGAACACCATTGAAATCCAGATCGCTAAGGCTTAGTATCATGCCGGTAGTTTTGCGGCTATCTTGGTTGGCATAAATTGGTAGTTTATTATTGGAGTCGCCATAACAGAACCAAACGGTTTCTTGCGGAATATTATAGTCGGCGGTTAAAAGCAAGCCGGCCAATTTAACGCCTTTGGCTTCTGCCAGCGATGCGGCTACAATTACATCCGAACGATCAACTGAAGATACAATTAACGTGCCAGCCTGTAAATCTTCGACTAAATTATTGATAGTGCGTGAGCATACTGAAATCCGTCGTACGCGGCGTGAAGTATCACAGCCTTCAATCAACGGTTCAATCCCCAAAACTTTCATCACATCCGAAATTCGTGGCTGTGCCATTTCGTTATTCCACTTAGTTGTTCCCAAGAGTTTGGCGGTGCCATTATTGAAAATTGGTAATTGTGCAACTTGATAATGAGTGATACTTAATTTGGCGCTTTCTTTTTCATCAATCAAGCTAAATTTAATATCACCGGCTTCATTGAGTGGCGCTCCTAGTTTGGTAATAATTACCCCTAACACAAATTCTGGTGAAATCTCGGTTAGTGCCAGATTAATTTTTTCTTCGAGATGGTTTAAGTCATTACTAGTTGGACGGGTAATGATGATCGCATAGCCCATTAGTGCACGCACCATCGCATTATTAAACCAATCAATATGGTGAGCAAACCACGCATATTCATGATTGGTTCCGACTTTGGCATAAATTCCTTCAATCAATACAAAGTCTGATTTAGCCTGAAAGGCTTCAAAGGCTTTCATTATGTCTTCCAGCAAATCCTGCTGACGTTCTTCCAGGAAATAAGTTTGTAATTGCTGATTGGAAATATTGGCATCTTTAAATGGATGAAAATTACTTACCGTATAACCGTGCTGTTCAATGGCGTGTTTTATCCCCAAACGAACCGCGGAACTGCCAACCCCCTGTTCAGTGGGCAAAATTACCAGATTGCAACTCATAAAGCTCTCCTTGTTATTGTAATTTGAAATCAAAAATAGTTTTTTGGATGTTATGCGGGATTGTGATTTTAGCGATAAGTTATTGACTTTTTATACGTGGGTAAACTGATTTTTGCCAGCGTATATAAATTTGTCAAACTCAATAACTTTTCCGCCGCAAGCTGAATATTTGCATAACGTCGTTTATATTTTTATATTTGCAAGATTGGTTTAAAATCTGTATGTTGAACGTGAACATAATCACAGTCAATTTTTATATAAATGAAAATTTTAACCCCCGATTATACCATAAAGACTGCTTTATAAACGAGGCTAATCATGGTTGTTAACCCAAAATTAAGGCTAATTCAAGAATTTTTCGACCAGGTCATTGAGAAAGTTTTGTCCCAAAATGGTTGGTGTAATCCGGTTGTCTGCCAGCGAAACGAGCTGCTGTTGTTCCGCGCTTAACAGGGTATTGATGATCTGGGTAAATGCTAATCCGGTACGGTCGCTAAATAAACGCGCCGGCACGCCGTTGCATAGTCGTAGGGCATTTAACATAAATTCAAATGGCAAATCATTAGTTGCAACTTGAATTTGTTCCTGAATCGGCGCAGCACCGGCAATTTGTGATAAATATTTTTCCGGATGTTTATAGCGCATTTGCCGGATGATACGATCGGGAAAACTAATTTTAGAATGTGCGCCGGCGCCGATACCAAGATAGTCGCCAAACTGCCAGTAATTCAAATTATGTTGGCTCTCCCGTGCGTTTTTGGCATAAGCCGAGATCTCATAGCGCTGAAAACCGGATTGTTGCAATTGTGCGATTATTGCATCTTGCATTTCATAACATAAATCATTATCCGGTAGGTTTTCCGGTGGTGCGACTGCAAAAGTAGTATTGGGTTCAATGGTTAAATTATATGCTGATATGTGGGTTGGATTAAATGCGGCGGCAATCTGTATGTCTTTTTCGGCTTGCCCGATAGTCTGATTGGGTAACCCATAAATTATATCGAGGTTGAAATTAGTAAAATGCTGTGCCACTTTTTCAATTGCGTATTGCGCCTCGGTTGAATTATGTATTCGTCCCAACGCTTGCAGATGCTCGTCATTAAATGATTGAATACCAATTGAGATGCGGTTGACACCTGCTGCTGAATAATCTTTGATATAAGCGCTTTCAACAGTTCCCGGATTGGCTTCAAGGGTTATTTCTGCATAGGGCGATAATGTTACCCGCGCCCGAATTTGAGTGAGTAGTTTATCAATTGCGTTACCACTAAATAGACTTGGTGTTCCGCCACCGATAAAGATTGATTGAATCGGACGTCCCCAAATTTCTGGAAGTGCTAGTTCCAGATCGCGAATAAGTGCATTGATATACTCATCTTCCGGTAGTTCGTTTTTTAGCGCA
Source organism: uncultured Neisseria sp. (assembly GCA_964488065.1). Classification (GTDB taxonomy): domain Bacteria; phylum Pseudomonadota; class Gammaproteobacteria; order Burkholderiales; family UBA11063; genus Aquella. The sequence goes on along the minus strand of CAZATM010000006.1, from coordinate 15,150 downwards.
TGCGAATTGAAATCACAATAGGGGCATTTGCGGATACACCATGGGATATGAATGTAGAGGCTTAATGGTGGCATGGCGCTTAGTTGGATAGTATTTATTGACATAGGGGCTCGTAGTTAGGTGTTGATAAATAGATTATGGGCTTACAAATTCTTGGGGTAAGATAATTGATTACTGGTATTTGTCAGGTTTTTATTGTGTTTGATTTAATCGGGGGTTATCCTATTGGTTATGAATTTGTTGTTGGTACTGGCTAAGCAAGCGGTCTTGAATTTGCTTCTCGCGAAGTCTTTTTTGCTGTTCTTCTTGCGCTTTAGATAACATTAATTGCTCTTGTCCTTGCAGATACTGCGACATTTCTTGTGGTAGTCCCGATTGTGGGTAGTAATATTGTGTTGGACCGCCATTGGGGATAAATAATCCATGGTAGGAACCATCATCAATGCTGCCGATATAGGTGCCTAGTGGTTGTGAACCATAAATATAATTGGGGGTATAACTTTCCGTTGAATAGTTCTCCGCAAAAATTAAAGGTGTGATAACTATTAACGAAATTAATAACTTAAATTTCATGATATCCCTTTTACCAAAAACCTCTTGGTAATCAAACTGGCACCGGCTGGTTACTTTTAGAACCAGCCGATCATGAAAAAACATGTATTTGTGTTTGCCAAAATCTATACCACAAGGCCAACATTAGCTGCCAGTTATTGGTCAATTAAATTAACAACGTCTTTTACGCCATCAATCGAACGGATTCCACCGATTGCACCATTAATTTCAGTCTTATTGCCGGCATCGCGACCCATTAGATATACCACGCCATTGCAGGTAACGACTTTGATATTATTGGTGTTAACATCTTTTTGGGCAATTAAGCGCGACTTAGCCGCTGAAGTTAGATAGGTATCAGTAGAAACTTGTCCAAAGCTTTGATTTTTCCCAACGGTTAAGTAATTCCACACTCCATTGATATTATTCATTTTTTGTACCGCAGCACCGATGTTGTCTTTATCATATTGATTCGGAACTTGTCCGGCTAACAAAATTTTGCCGTTATAGGCAGAAAAAGTATAACTCCCTTTAGAGTCAATGGCATTGGCAATGTCTTTGGCTTTACTGCTCAATGATTGATCATCAAATACGGTTCCGCCGCCACGATCATCGGTTCCAATCGCAACACCAGTTCCAACTCCGGCACCAATTACGGTTGCAGCGCACGAGCATAGTAATAACGAAGTTAAAGCAATCAATAAAGTTTTCATATTTTGGGGTCCTTTCTTCAATCTTAGATAGTAATACTATCACAAAATAATGCCCTATGCTAAATTATCCAATAGCCCCATAATAACCCCAGAACGCCATACAGCGGGATTAATGCCCAAATTGGTAACAGATTTTTGAATAGCAATATCAAGGCGGCGACAAGAAAAATACCATCTAATAAACTAGTGATTGAACTAATTCCCAGTTTCAGGGTGGCGCTGGCAATTCCACCAATCACGGCGGGAAATGCCCACATGGTGAATATTCGCAAATATGGGGAACCGGTGAGTTTTTTCCAGAATAGCGGAATGATAAATAGTGCATTAACCATTGGTGGAATATAAAAACCCAGTAACGCCACCATTAGCCCTGGTAATCCGGCAATAATAAAGCCATAAAATACAATGCTGATCGTAGTTGGTCCGGGGGTAATTTGTCCGACAGTTAATCCATCAATAAATTGCTGATTGCTGATCCAGCCGTGGCTGGTTACCAAATCGGCATGCAGTAACGGCAAAATTGCCAATCCGGTACCAAAAGAAAACTCGCCGGCTTTAATGCAAATCCAAAATAGTTGCAGTAACTTATTATATATAAACTCGGTTTTGAAAAATCCTAGCCAGTTCGTTGTCGAGGAGATCGCTATTACCCCCGGGAAATAGTATAAATCGCTGTGTGTAGTTTTATATACAATTAACCCCAATGCACCAAAGCCCAGAATTATTAACGGTTCCATAGTCGGCAGATACCAGACTAAGGCAGTACAAATGAGTGCGATTATGGCACTGGAGTAATTCTTGACATATACTTTACCCAGACTCCATAGCGTAATCAGGATTACCGCAATGGTGGCATCCTGCATAAATTTGAATACGTGTAGCAAGTGTGGCGAATTGGGATTGAAATGGTGAGTATATAAAATCCCCAGCGCGATAATCATGACTAATGCCGGTAATAAAAAGCCAACTCCGGCAACAAAACCGCCCCAACGTTTTCCTTTGTGGTAGCCACAGCAAATTGCTACTTGCACCGCCATGGGACCGGGAAGGAGCTTACAGACCGAAAAAATTCCCGCAAATTCTTCGAGGGTCAGCCATTTCTTATTATGACAAATTTCGCGTTCAATCAGTGAGACCAAGGCAATCGGACCACCAAAGCCGATCATGCCCAAGCGTAAAAAAATTACGAAAATTTCCCGCATTTATTTCCTTGAACTAAAAATAGCGTATTAAATAACCAGATGAAAATCGGTAACACCAATATCGATAGCGCATTGTGCCAATAAGGTTGTGGCTTGTCCGCGATGATGGGTTTGGTGATTGAAGAAATGCGACAAAAATATCCACAAATGATTTTCAATAGTCTTTCCGCTTAAATTGACATAACTGAAAGTTTGTTCGAGTGCGGCAGGGGAAATTTGCTTTACTACCTTTTCAATAATCAGATCCAGTTGCTGTCTTTTATGCCATAATTGGTTAAAATCATTATAAAGACGTTGATTTAATTGTTGTGTGCTTGGGAATTCGCTTAGTTGTTCCAATAAGGTTTGTAGTTCGGGAATTTTCTTGAACCGCGATAACCACAAAATATCCGCAATAAAAATATGTTCCAGTGTTCCGTGGATTGAGCCGAAAAAAGCTTGGCGATCTTGGTTTAGTTGCTCGGCGGTTAATTTGGTAGCGGCTGAATATAATTTTTCGTTCATTAAGCGATTGTATTTACTAAATGCTAGGTATTGTTGGTGATATGACATTATGATTCCTCCCTCTTAAATGATACAGAATGGGGCTAAATAGCCATGTAAGATTAAGAGTAGATATCCTATCACAATATCGTGATATTGGTAAACCAATTTGCGGGAAAATTGACGATTGTTTGGACTGATACACTAGGACACCAAAAATAACCCACTATATTGGTCGGATATGCTACAATTGTTTGCTAATTTATTAAAGGTTAACGATGAATATTTTGATTATTTATGCCCATCCGCAAAATCCTTCTAGTTTTAATCAACAAATTTGTGATACCGTTAAAACCAGTGCCGGACAGGCTGGGCACGCGATTGAAGTTCGCGATTTATACGCGCTGGAATTTAATCCGGTGCTAGCGGCGGCAGAATTATCTGCTAAGCAACCACCTGCAGATGTCCTTACTGAGCAGGCGTTTATTACGTGGGCGGATATGTTGGTTTTTATCTACCCATTGTGGTGGGGTGGGATGCCGGCAATTATGCACGGTTATCTGGATCGGGTTTTTAGTTATGGTTTTGCCTATACTTCGGGAGCTAATGGTTCGGTTGGACTATTGAATAATAAGCGGATTATATTAGCTAATACTATTGGTGCCAGTTTAGAGCATTATCAGCAAAACGGAATGATTAATGCATTGGAAACTATTGCCAATCCGGGGATATTTAATTTCTGTGGAACCTGTGTCGAAAAATTTTTCCATTTTACTGCAATTCATTCGGCGACCCCGATTGAGCGGCAACAAATGCTCGTAGAGCTGCACGATTATATCTCAGAATGTAATTAATCTGGTGGTAGTAACTTCCATGTAGCAGTCGATATTTTAATTAAGCTGTTTATAACAATGGTTATTTACGGTTATGGATAAATTCTGCCGGGATAATGATGTCAACAATTAAAAAACCACCGGCAATTGCCGCACCGAGAGTAAAAGTAGTCAAAAAATGTTCAACGCCTGGGACGGTATTATTGTTGAGAATATCAATCAAGGCACGGAAGGCAAAAATTCCCGGTACAATGATTACCGCAGTTGGTAATTTTAATACCAGATCGGAACTTCCGCTGATGCGCGCATAGAGATTCGCCATCAATGCGCCACTAAGTGCCGCAACTGCGGTACCGTAAATTGGTCCGTAATTGACTTTTGCGTTAATCCAGATTATGGTTACGATGATACTGGCAATTATGACAATTGGTATATGGCGTTTGATAATGTCAAAACTGAAAATAAAACTACTGCCAATCAAACTTCCGGCGAGAACTAGTTTCCATAACGGTGTTAATCCCGGCTGGGTAACTAGCGATACTGGGATTAGTAAATTACCCAACGCCGTTCCCAGAAAAACTCCCAATGCCAAAATTACCAGAATGAAAATAGCCTCACACAGATGTGCCATCCCCGAAATCAGGCGGCGATAAGCGATTTCGGTAATGGCTTGAGTTAGATATAGCCCGGGCATAAACTTCATTAATGAGCTGGTGGCAATTATTGCAATTGAGGTTGAGTGGAAGATGAGATTGCTAATTACTGCTAAAAAGGCTGCCACAAAAGCGCAGGTAGGAACAGCGATGCGTAATCCAGTACCATTATCGTTGCGGGATAAGATCGCATTAATTTTGTAAATCAAGATACTAATCAGGCTGCTGCAGATTAAATCCAGCCAGTTGCCGGAAAGAATTAATACAAACCCTGCCGATAATAGCGGCCAGGATAAAAAGTCCAATATTCGATTATAAAGTCGCCCCGAACTTTTTATTTGGGTAAGTCTTTGTAATCCATCGGTTACCGCAAGTTGTCCTGCGGCAACCTGATGGAAAATAATTTCAACCTGTTCCAGTTTATGGAGGTTCACTTTGCTGGCACCGAAGCGTTGTAGGTTAACTTGGTTGTTGCCAGTGCTGTCGGCATATGAAGTCAGCAAAATTCGATTGAACAACACAAAACTGCCGTTTAACTGCAACGTATCATTGAGCGTGAACATGGCATCTTCGATTTCGTGGACGCTAGCACCATAGTCAGACATTAGTTCGGCTAGGGTGAGAACAAATTGATTGGCTGATTTGCTGAAGTTAATCGAATGATTCATAAAATTCCATCGTCGTAAAATAAAAACAAGCACCGGAGTGAGTTCAGTCTTTAACGGCAGTTAAATGAAAAATTCCAGATCCTGCCAGCTGCCGGGATTGATTTTTTTAGAATTGATTCGGCTGTGATAATCACCGACATGAATTTCCAGTTGATGACCATCGGGATCACAAAAATACAATGATGCTCCTTCCGATTCATTATCCTGAAAAATTTTAGTGCCACTAGTGATTATCCGCTGCGCTAAAATGGGAAAATCGCGGGAGCTGACACTAAAAGCCAGATGACTGTAATCCGGATTAGGATTTACCGAGTAATTTTCTTTTAAACTGATGCAAATCCAGTCATTACCGCATAAAAAATAGGCACCACGCGCGTGACGGCATAGTGGTCTAAAACCCAAAATATCGCGATAAAATACAAAAGAGCGCTCCACCTCGGCAACGCTCAACATTATGTGATTAATTCCGCTTAACATTTCGTTGTGCCTTAGATTTTAGATGCCGATCAGGCTTTTTTAACGAACTCAGATTTCAACTTCATTGGACCAATGCCGTCAATTTTACAATCAATATCGTGATCGCCATCAACCAAGCGAATATTTTTTACCTTAGTTCCAACTTTAACCACCAATGAGCTGCCTTTAACCTTGAGGTCTTTGATTACGGTGATACTATCGCCATCGGCTAAAACATTGCCAACGGCATCTTTAATGATTTTTACCTCATTTTCGGCGCTGGCGCTATCTGCACTAGCCGCCCATTCATGACCGCATTCGGGACAAATATATGAATCACCATCGGCATAGGTATAGGCGGAATTACATTGTGGACAATTAGGTAGTTGAGACATGATTGACTTTCTTTAAAAAATAAGAGTTATTATACCGGATTCGCGGGGGTAATGATTTTTGATCGGCTAATTTTTCTGGTGAGTAGCCAGTTGTTCCAGCAATTTGCGACCGGTAATAAAGCCATAAATTTGTGCACCGTTAATAGGTGTGCTATTTTTATCAAGAAAAATTATTGTTGGCAAGGCAAAAATTCGATAACGTTGCTGTAGGGCTTGAACCTGATTGTTATTATCCGTTACATTTACCCGGATCAAAGTATAGTTGGCTAACTGCTGTTGTACTTCCGGATTGGCAAAAGTCCGAATATCCAATTCTTTGCATGCCGAACACCAGCGGGCATAAAAATCCAGCAAGACGGGTCGTTGCTGCGCTCGTGCCTGCTGTAATTGCTGGTCGAGTTGGGCAGTCGTGGTTACCCATACAAATTTGTCATCGACATGGGCAATTTTTTGCTGATCACAATAATTATTCAAAACTAGACTAACCACAATTATCACGGCAATTGCCCCGCGTTGTGGCCATGGTTGGCGCCAGAAGGTGAAATTGCTACCGAGAACAACTAAAGCCAGCGCTGAGTAGATAATGAGAATGAGTTCGTCATATCCGTCAACAGTTTTACTAATCAGATACGCGGCAACCGCTAACATTAGCAGCGCTAATAATTGCTTACTGATATTTAACCAGCGCCCACTGGTGGGCAGGATTTTTTTGCCGCCCAGTGCCAGTATCAGAAGCGGTAAACCACTGCCGATGGCTAATGCAAATAGAGCACTGCCGCCCAGCCACAGATTGCCGGTCGTTGAAATATAAATCAATGCTCCTGCCAGTGGTGGGGTTACACATGGTGATAAAATCAGATTTGCCAATCCACCGACAATAAATGCTCCCAGAATTGAACCATTATTGTAGTGGCTGGCCATTTGATTAAGTCGGTGATTTATCCTCAGCGGTAAATATAGCGGTAATTTTTCCAGTAATGCCAGCGCCAGAATAATGAAGACTCCAGCCAAGATTGCACTTATCCACCAGTCTTGTAGCCAGCGCAAAATTCCCGCACCAAATAATGCCACAATAATTCCGGCGATCGAATAGACTACCGCTCCGCCGACAATATAACTGATAGCCAAGACACTACTTCGTCGCGGTGAGATATTTTTACCACTGATGATGCCGATTAGAACCGGTAACAATGGAAAAACGCAGGGGGTAAAGGCTAATAATAATCCGGAAAGAAAAAATCCGCCAATGGTTAATAACGGGTGAATAGATGATTGCGGCGTTATGCTGTTAAATAGTGTACCAGCGGTAGCCAATTTAGCAAAAAACAGGGTTAAAAACAAAAATTTATACATTCAGACACTCTTGTATAAAATCAATAACTAATTGTTCTTCGGTTGAAATGGTTCCTTTACTGATCAAGTAGTAGTTTACCTCATAAACCACCCAATTAGGAAACACTGGCACAACCATTCCCTGTTTTAACAGATCACGAATCTGGTATTCAAAAGAACCAAATATATAATCAGAATTAATTCCGGTTTGCAGCATATGGAGGGCATTATCTAAGCGGAGCTGGCTAACCGACATGTCGGCGAGATATTCTTCTTTGGTGGAAATATTTTTAAATTTGAGATAGTTTAAGCCAATGTTATGTAGGTCAACAACTCCAATTACCTTGCTGTAATTAAGTTCAGATGGATGCTGTGGTAACTCATGATTCATCGCATAGTTGCTGGAACAGAACAGTTTACCGTATTCGGTGCGAATAAAGCGGTTTTGGACACCTTCACCCTTGAACATTTTGGTAGAAAGTACCAATGAAGTATTTTTATCGGGCAAATTAACCATATTTGGGCGGAAGATAATATTCAGTTTTATTTCAGGGTGTTTGGTTAGAAATCTATCCAGTTGTGGGCAAATTAAACCATGACTAAGAACAGATCCCAGTGCCAGATTTATCGTTGCCGGGTGGCGGAGCTCAGTTGTATCTTTTTGATATACGGCAAGAGTTTCATCCATGAACGAAGGAATGTGTTTGAATTTATTGTAAATATAGTTGCCAAAATCAGTCGGTTCAAAATTTTTGGTATCGCGGATAATTAAACGGTTTCCCAATTCGGTTTCGAGGTTGATGATATGCTTACTAATGGTAGATGATTTGATGTTGAGAAAATCGGCGCATTTTTTGAAACTGCGGAATTCATAGAGTTGAATAAATAAAACAATATCGTCTAACATAAAATCTTCGCTTTCCTGCGTGTTGTTGATTACTGCTTTTGGCACAGCGTAATCAAGGTTTATGACGATATTATATAATCAATTGGTAAGATAGTTGCAGTAATTCCAAAAAGGTGTTTAGTAATTCCAAAAAGATGTTGTCATCGTGGTATTTATTGCTATACAATAGATTTTAATTTGCAATAACTATTAGAGCTATTGTTGGTATAACGCTCAGTAATATATGTAAATAGTTTGATTATAATTGATGGTCATAAATGAACAACCCCAAGTTTTTGTCCGAAATTGAATTGAGATTATCTATTGCCTGTTGTTGAAAGTCAACAGTTTTATACAGTAAATTTTAATTAAATTCCTATATCAGCTTAAATAGGATTTGAAAATAAACTAAATATTAATGGTCTTTTGAGGGTGGTAGACAAGTGAAAGAAATTAGAAACATATTAAATATTGTTAGCTCATTGCTGGCGATATCTTTGGCGGCGTGCAGCAGCGGAAATAATAGCAGCAATCAATCTACGTTGCCGGTTGGTCCAGTTGATTATGTCTCAGTGCAAAGTTTGTTCGCTGATAGTGGCAGGTTGCAAAATCAGGGCGCTGCACTAAATAGCGGTAATAACGGTGGTTGCGGCGTAGTAAGTTCTGATGTGGGTGCGGGAATGGCGGCTGCAACAGGATTTGTAAGTTTTATTCCAGTAGTGGGGCCGGTGCTGGGTGCTATTTTTGGTGGTGTCGGCAGTGTATTGACGCTGGCTGGTGGTAATAACGCTTCCTCATGTATGAGCTATGGTCTTGAAGGACAGATTAATAATTTGAATCAAGAGTTTGGCATTTTGTCTGATCAGTTATTTCTGCAACAACAACAGATCAATAATATTGAATCAAATATGGATCTAAGTAATAATCAGATTTGGTCACAAATGAACACCAATGCAGCGGAGCAACAAAATAGTGCATTTGCAGAATTCAACCAACAAGTTAAGAAAATTTATGGTGCAGATGGAGTTTTTGCACATATGATGCAAAGTGCCGGATTGTATTCAATTTACGATGGGACGCCAACTGGTTTGACATTAGGCCAACTAGAGAGTTCGAGCAGCAATTTGACTAATTTAAACACCTACTTGAATTTCCTTTCAAATGATAATTCATGGAGCTATATTGGAAATATTGCCGGAGTAAAATTTTCTAAAGCTCCGAGTAAAAATAACCCACCGGCCTATTCGTTAATTCAAACATCATCAGCTAGCTATTATATGGAATTATTGATGGCTACTAATGGTGTATTGTTGCCAACTATTCAGAAGACAATTGCGAATGGAAATAACGCCATTCCAATTCTTGATAACTATAACAATACATTGGTAATTTATTATCAACAAGCGATATATGCGTTGCAAGAGATTTATTTTATGGCGTATATGGTAAATTACCTAAATTATTTCAACAGCCAAAATGTGGTGTTAACTGATGTTTTAGATATCTATGGTACTTATTATGCCGGACCATCTTCAGCGACAGCCACGGCAGCAGATACGCAGGCGTACAATTCAGCCCAGAAAAATTTAACGCTATTATTTTCTGCGGTGATCAATCAACTTTATCAAAATACACTGAATTATGTTGTTACTGACAACTTGGTGGGTTCGCAAAGTTATCCAAATATTCGATTACCGATTATTGATGAATCAGGCAATATTGCTTTCTCTGGTGAATCAGTAAATTATGGCAACTTTATTGGAACCCGCGTAACTACTGCTGAAAGTATATTGATTAACGGATTAATAGATAGTACTGCCAGCGCAAGCACACAATATCAAACATTGGGAGAACAGCTAACTAATATCAATAATTTAATGATCTATCAATATGGTGGTGTTAGTAATATGGCAGTTTGCGCCGCTGGATTAGAAAGTTATAATCGTACAACGGGTAATTTTAATCTGGAATCAGCTCTTGCCGAGTGCCCATCGGTAACCAGTGGTCGTGGTCCGGTGTGGAATGATCAGTCAGTTTTTTCCATCAATACGTTGGTTCCGTATTATGCAAAAAGCAACGCGGTATTGCCGCAATTAACTGGTGCGGTGACCAACAATATCAATCTCAATGTCTGCAATAGTAGTCCGGTCGGTAATATTCCGGCGTGGAATATTTATCTCTATACTCCCAATGCCAATTATCCTTCACTGGGGACAGCGGGAACGCCATATCTAATGTGCGGCAATTGGAGCACTCAGGATCTTTACAATCCATCAGAAGATGCTTTATTGGCAGATGATGGGATATACTATAGCAATCTTCTGCTTGGTACATCAATACCACTTGGCTATCCGTGCAATAATAATAATGATTTAAGTACCTGTAATTCAGCTGTTCAAGGTGCTTGGACATATGGCGAAAATTATACGGTAAATGATATTAGTTCAAACACTCAGAATAATCTGTTCTATGTCATGAATACCAATAATTCGACTGCTTGGCAATATGCATCCTATGGTAATGCCACTACTTATATAGGGAGCGGCTGGTTGGCTGATAATATACCAAATGGGTGGGGAAGTTATGGTAATAGCCGGAGCTATGTTGCCGCAATCCAATACACTTTCAGTGATGGTTTTGTTGGTAGTTTTGGCATTGGAATTAATAATATTTATGGCTGGTATGCCAATACCGTAAGTCTCAGTATTAATCCCAATTTATTGTTGGTGACAATCGATGGACAGTCATTGATAAATGTTGACGACATTCTGATGGATAACAGCAGTTATTTCTCTGGAACTCCATTGCCATACTCTTCAATCTCTAATCTTGGGTGGTATCCGGTAATTTCGCAAGATCCAAACATGTACGGTTATAGCGCGTTGGTTTTAAATAATCATCGAATAGTTCTAACCGGCAGTACTACAACTGGGTGGTCGAATTCTAACACTATGGTAACAATTGATAATTACTTAAATAACGGTACCGTAACGGCAACAACTTCTGCCGGTGCCTCATGCTTAATGAGTCAAACCGGACATCCGTCGGGGATTTGTACGAATGAAGGTTTTTGTTGTACTCAAGCACAATTTGGAACGACTTCAATTACCTATAATCCATAAATTTATAGCGGATGTAGTAATAAGACCCGAACATTAGTTACTGTTCGGGTTCTTATTTCGTTAGATGAAGTTTGTTTTAGTTGTTGGGCACGGTGAATTTTAGTAAAATTCCGTGCACTTGGCAAATTGCCACCGATAGAAATTTAAAATCACGAAATTATCCAGTGTTGACCCGGCGGAAGATCTGCCCGATGATTAAATTAGCAAAATCTAAAATAAAAGTTGACAAGCTATATAAGATTATTCTAAAATACCTTAAGCCAGCTAAATAACTGCTACATTGAAATCATGAAATTAATCATCAATCTTTCCTTTGGGAGAAAATTATGTTAGTCCGTCAATTATTCGATCAACAAACTTTTACCTTTACCTATATTGTTGCTGCTGATTTTGGTAGGGAGGCAATCATTATTGATCCCGTCGATAGCAAAGTTGAACAATATATAAAACTACTGAAAGAGTTGGGCTTGACGCTAAAATATGTTTTTGATACGCATGTTCATGCCGATCATATTACGGCGGCGGGAAAATTACGCGAATTAACCGGTTGTATTACCTTATTGGGGCAGGAAACTGGTGCTGCTTGCGTAAGCAAGACGGTTGCCGATGGTGAAAAAATAACTTTGCCGGGCGTAGAATTTACCGTATTGCGAACACCGGGGCATACTCAGGATTCTTATTGTCTTTATACCCCGGGGATGGTTTTTACCGGTGATACTTTATTTATTCGTGGGACTGGCCGGACTGATTTTCAGGCGGGTAATCCGGTTGATCAGTATAATAGCATCGTCAATAAATTATTCACTTTACCCGAAGAAACAATTGTTTATCCGGGACACGATTATAATGGCAATATCAGTAGTACGATCTGGGAAGAAAAACGGTTTAATCCGCGCTTGGCCGGCAAGAGTGTTGAAGAGTTCAAACAAATAATGGATAATCTTAATTTGCCGAATCCCAAACTAATGGATGTAGCCGTACCAGCCAATTTAAAATGTGGATTAATTTAGATTGCGGATAAAATAATAGCAGGATTCTTAGACATGAGAATCCTGTTGCATTTTTGGGGTAAAATTGATGGGCATCATTTTGTTGGGAATTGCCGGTGGAGTATTATTGGGCTTAACTGGCGGCGGTGGGGCAATCGTCGCTGTTCCGGTATTGGTTTACGGAGTAGGGTTACCGATTAAAACGGCAACTACCATGTCACTATTGGTGGTAGGAGTTAGTGCTGTGATCGGAACTCTTTTACGGCGGCAGGAAGTGGCATGGCGTAATGGAGTGGTCTTTGCGGTTATTGGCAGTATTTCCGCACCACTAGGGGTAAAGGCGGCACAAATATTTAGCGAATCGCTGTTAATTGGCAGCTTTGCGCTTTTAATGCTGTTAATTGCAATGATAACTTTGCGCAAAAGCTTGCAAGCAACCCCAGTATTAAAATCGTCATTACCATTAACCGGGAGCGTGGCTGTCGTAAAAATTATCCCAATTGCAATGTTAACTGGTTTCTTAACTGGCTTGTTTGGAGTCGGCGGTGGATTTATTATTGTTCCAGCATTGGTTATTTTAAACAAAATGGAAAATAAGCCGGCAGTTGCTACTTCGCTATTTATCATCAGTTTATTATCAATGTTTTCGCTGCTTAATAAAATCGCGGTAATCGAAGTTGATTTTAAATTGGCGGCAATTTTTCTCTTTGGCAGCATTATTGGAATGTTGTTTGGTAGTTTTGTTGCAAAAAAGATCACTAACCGCTTGAGTCAGCAAATTTTTGCCGGAGTCGCTGGGATACTGGGGATATTGATGTTGAATAATAGTATTACCAAGCTGTTAGTAGTGGTGTAATTATGCAGAAAATTTAGCATAAATTTTGTAGAAAGTGTGAGAAATTATATGAAACTGCCAAAATTTTTGCAAAAGTTGAATGTTTATCGCGATTTTAATTGAGGTTGGCAATAATATCTGTTAAAATCAGCAACATTGTTTAATAATTATCTGCTAAATCTTGGTTTAGTAAAACTACTATTCAACCTGTCAGAAAAGGAAAATAAATGAAAAAAATATTAACTACTCTTGGAATTCTTGCCAGCGGTGTGGCTGGCGCCGATGAATGTACTCAGGCTTATGAAAAACAACAGTTTCAAACCGCTTATATTGCGTGTCTGGCAAATGCGCAAATCGGCAATAGCAAAGCCCAGTTTTATTTGGGTTCAATGTACGAACTTGGTAATGGTGTTGCGCAAGACCCCAAACAAGCTTTCAGCTGGTATTTAAAGGCTGCCAATAACGGTTATGCTCGCGCACAATACAACGTCGGTTTAGCCTATATGCAAGGCATTACCGTTCCACAAAATGCAACCAAGGCGGTTGATTGGTATTTAAAAGCTGCTTTACAAGGTGATGCTGATGCACAAAATAATCTGGGTTCTGCTTATGATTTAGGTAAAGGTGTGGCTGAAGATAAATCGCAGGCTTTTAGCTGGTATCTCAAGTCGGCGCAGCAAGGATTGGCGATTGCCCAAAATAATGTCGGTACACTTTATTATTATGGCAAGGGTGTCGCGAAAGACAATGATAAAGCCTTTGAGTGGTTTAGTAAAGCCGCCAAGCAGGGAAATGCCAAGGCTCAGTATAATTTAGGTATCCTTTACAAAAAAGGCGATGGGGTGACTGCTGATGCGCAAAAAGCCTGTGATTTATTCCAAAAAGCCTCGGCGCAGGGCTACGCTCAAGCTACCAATCAATTGGCTGATTGTGTTTTAGATTGAAAGTTGAATAATAGTGATGAATCAAACGGTTTATACCGGTGATATTATTCAGGGTGTTCCGGTAATTAGTAGTCTTAATACCGCTGATCTCGAAGCTGGTAAAATTTACCGCTTTATGTTCATTGGCGGTGAGATGAACATCGGGCAGTATTGGTATGTACCGCTAATGGTGGCTAAAGGTTGTTATGATGGACAGCGCTTTTTACTAAATACCGGTGTTCATGGTGATGAAATCAACGGCGTACAGGTAATTCAGCAGCTATTTGCCGCAATTGATGTGACCCAACTTCATGGCACGATTATTGGGGTTTTGCAAGCGAGTCCCAACTCATTATTGCATATCAGTAAAAATTGGTATCTTTCCAGCGATGGCGGCGATTTTGAAAATATGAATCGGATGTTTCCCGGCAATGAGTTTGGTTCAACGGGAGCGCGCCACGCCTGGAAATTATGGAATTTACTGTGGCAGGGAAATGTCGATTACATGATAGACTTGCATAGCCAATCGACCGATACCGAATATCCATTATTTGTTTTTGCCGATTTTCGCAATCCGCAAGCTCGGCAAATGGCGGAATTAATTCCCGCTGACCAGATTAAAGATGATGAAGGCGAACAAGGAACGGTTGAAACCGCGTTCATCCAGCATGGTATTCCGGCAATTACCATTGAATTGGGGGCTGCGCGGGTATTTCAGGATGATTATATCCAGCGTAGTATTACGGGGATCTATAATATTTGGAGTTTTTTAGGCTTTATTAAGCGCGAGATCAGTGAGACTGCCTTAACCAATCGCTGTTTTATTGGTAATCAGATGCATTCAATCCGCGCTAAAACTGGTGGTTATGCCCGGGTGCTGGTTGCTATTGGTGATGATGTCGTCGCTAATCAATTGATTGCACAGCAATTAAATCCATTTGGTGATGTAATTGTCGGTTATTCTACTCCGGTAGCGGGTAAAGTTCTCTCGATTGGTACCGGAGCAACTCGTGAACCGGGTGGCTTGTTAGTGCGGGTATTATATCTGCTATAACTAGTTCTCTCTAATACAAAAAAGGGAGTGTTAACTTTTTTGTGTAAATTTTCC
>CAZATM010000005.1:0-18319 GCA_964488065.1 uncultured Neisseria sp. | reverse complement strand
GTATATAACCATTTCATAAAATCCTTAAACCATTGACGGCTATAATCTAAAGTCCAGCGATTTTCTGACATTAGCCGATAAATTGTCGGCAAATGTTCCCAATTTTCAATCTGCGATTTAGCAGGTAATTTCATTATTTTTTCCCCGATTAAGATCAAAAATAAAACTGTGCAGCCAAGTGCACAGTTTTGATAATTATTTGCTGCCACCGCCACATTTGCCGGCGCAACATTTACCGCCCATACATGATTCTTTTGAACATGCGGCAGTCATCCTTTTTAATTTAAGTATTTTTTGAACTGTAGTCATAGAGTTTCCCTATAAAAAGTATAAATTTGCCAACTTCGGCAAACCGGATTATACCCTAAAATTATCGCTCAATTGCAGTGCTTTTGCACTCCCCCAATCTAAAATTTCATTTGATTTAAATTAATGGATTTCCTGCGAAATCGGCACTATGTCATCAAATGACAGCTGCAAAACAAATTGTTCCAATTCCTCGCGGGTAAAACAATACTGGGCATTACAATAATCGCAGTCAACCACAATACTCCCCTGATCTGCGATCATGCTGTTTAACTCATCCTTACCCAGATCCCGCAAAATCTCGCCGACCCGTTGACGACTGCAGCTACAAGCGAATTCCACCGGGTGCTGCGGATATATAATTACATTGTCGTGATTAAATAGCCGATAAATAATCTGTTCCAATGGCAATTCAGCTAATTCACCGGGTGATAAAGTTTCTGCCAGCATAAAAATCCGCTCAGTGTCTTCAAAATGCTGTTTGTGTTGATCTGGTAATTGCTGTAACATCAACGCCGTTACCCGTTGTTCATGATAGGCAATAATAAACCAACTTTTTAACTGCTCGGACTGCAGCATATAATTATTAAGAATCTCGGCAATATTGTTGCCGTTAAAAGCAATAATACTCTGATAGAGGTTACCCTCGGTTGTTGAATCAATACTAACCACCAAGCGTCCCTTATCGAGATAATCACGATAATCAAGCAATGCTTCTTCATTGGCGGTATATTTAGCAGTAGCACGAACGGTCATTTTACTGCTACACTCGCTCACCACCAATTGAAAATGCGGGTTATCCTGAATCTGACAAATTACTTTGCCATCGAGTTTCAAATTGGCGGTGATCAACACATTTGCCGCCAGTAACTCACCCAGCAATTGTTTTAAACCGTCCGGATAAATTTGCTGATTATTAATTGTTTGCCAGCAATCATCCAGAACCACCAGCGCACCTTTTACCGGTAGTTTTTCAAACATAAATTTCTGTATATAACTGTTGCAATTCATTATCACTAATCTCTCGCTAAATCTATTTATCCGTTGGATTATTTTTCACCAAACGGGTTATCACTATTTTTGTACTCAATTCGCAGCGGTGTACCAACCAATTCAAACACTTTACGGAATGAACGCTCCAGATATTTGGTATAGGCGCGTTGGACAGCCTGCAAACTATTACCATGAATAATAATCACCGGTGGATTCATCCCTCCCTGATGGGCATAACGCATTTTAGGTCTGAAATTACCTTTATGCGCCGGCGGCTGACGGTTTACCGCTTCCTTGAGAATCCGGGTTAATTTTGGTGTTGCCAGTTTAGCAAAGGCCGAATGATAGGCGGCAGTTATTGAAGACATCAATTCGCTGATACCTTTTTTATAAAGCGCCGAAATATAGTTATATTTGGCAAAATCCAAAAAGTGCAGTTTGGCTTTAATATCCTGTTTAATCAAATCACGGTCTTCATCACTTAGATGATCCCATTTATTTACCGCTACCACGATGGATTTTCCGGCATCCAGTGCATAACCGACAATAGTCGCATCCTGTTCGGCAATATCCAAATGGGCATCCAGCACCAAAACCACTACCTGCGCTTCACTGATCGCCTGAATTGCTTTCAATACTGAAAATTTCTCAAGTTTATCGGTTACCTTACCTTTACGGCGAATTCCGGCAGTATCAATAATCGTATATTTTTGCTCGCCGCGCTCAAATTCAATATAAATACTGTCGCGGGTAGTACCGGCTTCATCAAAAGCGATAACCCGTTCTTCACCCAAAATAGTATTAACCAGCGTCGATTTACCGACATTGGGGCGGCCAACTACGGCAAAGGTAATCCGTTCTTCCTGATTGTCGTCTTCCGCTGAGTTTTTAAAGCTGCGCAAAACATCATCGATTAATTTATGGACACCGTCGCCATGAGTCGCTGAAATCGGATACATCGATTCCAAGCCCAATTCATAAAAATCGCTAATGGCAATTATCTTATCAACACCCTCGACCTTATTTATTGCAACATATACCGGTTTATCCAGCGTCCGTAATTTATTCGCAATTAACACATCTTGCGGCGTGATACCATTGCGGCCATCAACCACAAAAACCACTGCATCCGATTCATAAATCGCCTGCTCCGATTGACGTGCCATTTCATACATGACCCCACTGTCAATTAGCGGCTCAAAACCGCCGGTATCAACCAGAATATAGGGTTTATGCCCAACCCGCCCGATACCATAATGGCGGTCACGGGTCAAGCCGGCAAAATCTGCCACCAACGCATCCCGCGAACGAGTCAAGCGATTAAATAAAGTCGATTTACCAACATTCGGTCGACCGACTAAAGCAATTGTAGGTTTCATTAATTTCCTTAGTAATTCTTAATTTGCATCAAATAGCCATCGGCTGCCTGATAAATAATCCCATTATCGCGTACCAATGGTTGCGATACTCCACCGCCCAACATGGTACTAATCCGCGCCACTTCCTGTCCGTCATTGCGGTTAAACATATGCACGTAGCCATCATTGTCAACCACCAAAACACCGTTACCCAAAATTGCTGGGGTACTTAGCTGGCGATATTGCATGGTAGTATTTTGCCACACGGTAGCTCCGGTTGCTTTATCAAAAGCATAGACTACACCATCCTGCGAAACGGCATAGACATTTTGTTCGTCAATGGTCAGCCCGTAGCTGGTGCTGAATTTTTTCTGCCATAAAATGCTGCTGGATAAAGCATCCAAACAGGCAATTTTGCCGTTGAACGTTGCTACACACATGGTTTTATTATCCAGAACCGGACGCATCCCGATGTCGGTGATTTTATCCAAATCGGTAGCACCTTCCGGCGTAGCAATATAATTTTCCCAAATTGGCGTACCGGTATGTAAATTCAATAGAACTAACTTCCCGCCCGGCAAGCCAACTGCAATCACATCATTGCCGATTACCTGAAAAGTATTTTGCACCCGCAGAGTCAATGGCGGAATTGGTTTTTGATAAACCCATACCGGCGTACCGTCACTAACGTTAAAAGCCAGTAATTCAGCATCATTGGCGCGAACAATCACCAAATCCTGAGTTGCCTGCGGAGCTTCCAATGACAAGGTCGGCAATTGTGCTTTCCAGCGAATTTTACCGTTGCCTTTATCGATTGCCAACAAATAGCCATCAGTAGTCGTTACAAACACTAAGGTTCCGGAAACTCCAGTGCCGCTCGACAAATTCTTATCAATATAAAACTGGC
Source organism: uncultured Neisseria sp. (assembly GCA_964488065.1). Lineage (GTDB taxonomy): Bacteria > Pseudomonadota > Gammaproteobacteria > Burkholderiales > UBA11063 > Aquella. Next base: position 14,755 of record CAZATM010000005.1, on the reverse strand, counting down.
TGATTATTGAGCCATCACTCGGATCAACTTTCAGAATATCGCCATCGCTATCGGCTGTCCAGATAGTATTATCAAAAGTAGTCGGAACAAAACTTCCCGCCGGACTATTGGTTAGATTGGACTGATACCAGCCACGCTTTAGGGTTGCACTATTGTGAATCTTTGGCATTGGCAATGGTTGCGGGGAATTGTCGGTTGAACAGGCGATTAACCCAACCACCAGCGCACACACCCCACCGATTCGTATAATTCGCTTAAACACAGCTTAACTCCATTCGTCTCAGACGACAAGTACATAAATAACAAAGATGATCCCTGCACTAATTAGGAATCATCTTAAAATCTTTGCGGCTTTAGAGCCTCATTGCTAAGCCCCAATGAGACTCTAAAAACTACCGTTTAATTTCCAATTATATCCAATTTCATTTGGATTGCCTGACCTGTTGACGGATCATTGGCGGCTTTTTGCAATCCCTCTTTATAAGCATCACGAGCCTTGGCAAGATCACCTTTTGCTACATACATATCACCACGGGCTTCGTAGAATAAGCCATCAAATGCCAAATCATGTTTGGTCAGCAATAATTTTCGCGCTTCATCAAATTTATTCTGGTCAATATAAACACTGGCCAAGCGCAACACCGCCAAACTTTGCAGCGATTTATCACTGGCATTGTCTTTTGCCCACACCAAATATTTGTCTGCCAATGCATAGTCTTTGGCTGCGAAGGCAACCTTAGCCGATTGCAATGCAGCTAATCCGGCATATTCGGTACCCGGTAACTCGGCAATTAAACTATCCGCGGCCTTATACATCCCTTTATTATCGGCAGAATTTAGCGCCGTAGTAAAGGTATTATAAACTACCGCCGCTTTTTGTGCCTGTGATTGCTGATGCCAGTTATAGGCAGTACTACCAATATAACCGACCACCAAAACTACTGCCAGAATAATTAAATAAATACCCCAGTCATTCCAAAAGTACTTAACCTTTGCAATCTGTTCTTGTTCTTCCAAATTAAAATGAGCCATATTTGTTCCTGATTCTACTTTATACTGCCAGCAGCTTCGCAATCGCTGCCAATAAATTTTGTTCCGCAACAACTTCCTGAGTTTGATGCGCCATAGATTTTATCACAACTTGCTGAGATTGAACTTCGATTTCACCAATAACCACTGCCACCGCGGCATTTAGGTTGTCAGCTTTTTTAAACTGTGATTTAAAACTGCCACCGCCCAAGTGCTGATAAACATTATAACCAGCACTACGCAATAGCCGAGCCAGTTTGAATGCGTAGTTCGCCGCGCCAGCACCATCGTTAACAATATAAATATCGGTTGCCGGAGCAGTGGGCAATTTACCCTGTGCTTCCAAACTCAATAATAAGCGCTCAAGCCCAATTGCAAAACCAATGGCATAGTTATCTTTGCCACCCAATTCAGCCACCAATGGATCATAGCGCCCGCCGCCACAAACGGTTGACTGCGAACCTAAATCACTGCTTACCCATTCAAACACCGATAAATTATAATAATCCAGTCCACGCACCAAACGCGGATTTTCGCTATAGACTATCCCCAGCGAATCCAATCCCTGTTTCCAGTCATTATAATGTGCCCGCGATTCGTCGCCCAAATAATCAATCAAGCGCGGAGCTTGTTCGACCAATTGCTGCATCATCGGATTTTTGGTATCCAAAATTCGTAATGGATTTGAATATAAGCGGCGGTTGGCTTCGTCGTCCAACAGCTCACGCTGCGCTTCAAAATAGGCAATTAACGCCTGACGATGAGCTTGGCGTTCGGCTTGGTTACCCAAACAATTGATTTGCAACTCCACTCCAGTTAGCCCCAATATCTGCCACAACTGATTCAACATCAAAATAATTTCACAATCAACGTCCGGACCTTTGAAACCAAGTGCTTCAACACCCAACTGATGAAACTGGCGATAACGACCTTTTTGCGGACGCTCATGGCGAAACATTTGCCCAATATACCATAATTTACGATTAGCATTATATAATAGATTGTGTTCCACAACCGCGCGTAATAATCCGGCAGTTCCTTCCGGACGAAGAGTTAATTTATCACCATTGAGACTATCTTCAAAACTATACATTTCTTTTTCAACAATATCGGTTACTTCACCAATTGAGCGGGTGAACAATGCGGTTGGCTCAACAATCGGTGTGCGCATATTTTGATAACCGTATTGCAATAACCATTGGCGCAGCTTATCTTCAAGCCACAACCACTGATACGAACTTTCCGGCAAAATATCATTCATACCCTTAACGCCAGTTAATTTTTGTCCCATAACTTAACTATTTTCCTTTCCTAATTTCTGCTATACCTATCGCTAAAATCAAAATATAATCAAAAGCTATTACTTATAATCTGGGGTTACCCATGCAACGCTATTTTAGCGCTAAAGTCTTTATCACGCGTAACATGACTTACAATATCGAATAAATTGCAATAAAAAATATCACCGAATATGTAAATAACACCGAAAACATTGCTACATCAAACGCCCGCGAGGTTTCATAGCCTTCTTGATCGACAAGACGAATCGATTGCAAAGACGTAAAAAATGACAACATAATTATAGTTGCCGTAAAAGCCACTATCAAGTCAATCACAGTAAAAGAGCTAACCGGCTTAACATTGGAACTAATTTGAAAAACATTACTAGCCAAAGCAAATACCGCACCGCTAATCAAACCAAAGCGCTCCAGAAATGGTCCACGTTTGCGCGAGCTAAGCAGCAACGAAAAAAGCGTCAGCGCCAGTGACAAGATTATGTATTGGATACTTTTCAAATAATTCATGATATTTTGATGATCATAAATCAGATAAATCCGGCTGAATTGATTATAGTAATTGGTATTTACCTGATTAAGATTTACCGGGTAATTCTCAATCTGATTCACAAAACCAATTTTACTCAGCGAATAATCACCGGTTGGCGTACTATAATTCTGAAAATCGCGGACTTGGATGTAATAATTGCTATCCATATCCGCAGCTGCCAAACGCAGTGAAATAAGCTGGGTATCGGTGGGATAAAGCGGAACTAAATAATTGGGTTCGATAAAAACTTTGGTTAAATACAGGCTATCAACACTACCATCCGGATTAGGATGTTTTTTGACTAATTTAACATCTTTATTGATGGCATTAACAATTTCAAATCCCGGCTCACCATGAGTAAATAATTTCGGGAAATAATGCAAGCCAACCACCAGATAGAGCATCAGGGATTTTTCCTTGAAATTAAGATCACCAATATTTAATAGCATCACCCGCGCCGGAATCGCAATTTTGCCCAGCATTCCATTAGCAACAGTTGGGGCTATATTGTGTTCAATGGTATGCTCATTGATATAAGTTTCTTCAGCATGGCGTTCTTGGAGCAAGAAAATAATCAACCCACCAATGATCACCAGCAATAATACATTAACCCACAGTACCGACCACAAAATTTTCTTGCGGTGAACCGCGGAGGCTTGTTGATAATAAGCACGGTATTTAGGATGAAAAATTAGCATTCGCGCTTGCCGTAAGTCTTTTTAACATAGTTTTCAACAATTACCTGAAACTCTTCGGCAATCCGCTCACCCTTTAAGGTTACATCCTTGACACCGTCAATAAATACCGGCGCTACCGGCGACTCGTCCCGTCCGGGAAGACTGATTCCAATATTGGCCAACTTAGACTCGCCAGGACCATTAACGACACAGCCCATTACCGCCACCTTCATAGTCTCAACACCGGGATAAAGTTTGTGCCATAGCGGCATTTGTTCCCGTAAATAAAATTGGATTTTTTCAGCCAAGCGTTGAAAATAATCGCTGGAAGTCCGTCCGCAACCAGGACACGAGGTAACTACCGGCACAAACGAGCGTAAATCCAGCGCCTGCAAAATTTCCTGCGCCACGATCACTTCTTGAGTCCGACTTTCTCCCGGTTTAGGAGTCAAAGACACCCGAATCGTATCACCAATACCTTCCTGCAGAATCAATGATAACGCGGCGGTTGAAGCAACAATACCCTTGGCACCCATTCCCGCCTCGGTCAATCCTAAATGTAGTGGCAACCGGCAGCGGCTAGCCAGATCGCGATAAACCAGCACCAAATCCTGGACATGACTCACCTTGCATGAGAGAATTATTTTATCTTCGCTCAGTCCCAATTCCTGTGCTTTCTCGGCGCTTTGAAGCGCTGATTCAACCAACGCCTTACGCATAACTTCTTCCAGCGTCAATGGCGTGGCTAAACGAGCATTATTATCAAGCATGCCGGCTAATAATTCCTGATCCAACGAGCCCCAGTTAACCCCAATTCGTACCGCTTTATCATATTCTTTGGCACAGTTAATCATGTAAGCAAATTGTTCATCTTTTTTACTGCCTTTACCGACATTGCCGGGGTTTATCCGATATTTATCCAAATAACGCGCGCAATCGGGATTGGCCTCGAGAATTTTATGACCATTGAAATGAAAATCACCAACTAGCGGCACATTTATTCCCATATCATCCAGCCGGCTACGAATTTCTTTAATTTTAGCACCGGCTTCAAGCGTATTTACCGTCAAGCGTACAATCTCCGACCCAGCACGCGCCAGATCAGCAACCTGAATCGCGGTTGCCAAGGCATCTTCGGTATCGGTATTAGTCATTGATTGAACGATAATCGGATGGTCGCTGCCAATCCAGATGTTGCCAACTTTACAAGAAGCCGTCTGCCGACGGGAAATATTGTTCATCTTTTAGCCCTACTCTAGATATAGTTTCATTCCCGGCTTAATTGTTTGTCCTTTTAAGCCATTAATTTGTTCAATTTTTTGTGGCGAAATCGAATTGTTAACTCCGATGCGGTACAAAGTTTCCCCCGGTTTAACAATCACATAACGCCGTGAAGTACCAGAAGTCTTACTGCTACTAGCGCCTGCTATGGCTGGAGTGACTGCACTTGTTAGTGGAACTATCGTTGTCGTTGTTGTTGGGGTAGTAGAAGTCGTAGTGCTTGCCGCTGACGAAATAAAATTAGTTGAAGTTACTACCGGAGCCGATTTAGGCACCGATTTTTTTCCGCCGGAATAATTAACCAGATATTTTTGCGCTTCCGGAGAATCGCCATAATTGTTTACCAATACTTGTCCTAAGGTATTGCGATAACCGGTATATTCGCGAATTTTAGCTGGCTCAACACCACTATCCAGCAAGGCCTGCAGGATTTGAATATGCAGCCACATCGAACCGGGAGTTTGCGAACCTTCAAATTTATTGATATAGTAATTGGCAAGAGTGTAATTTTTCAGATCAAATTGCAGTTGTGCCATGGATACATAAATATCTTGTGGCACATTGCGATAGGACATCGCTTTGAGATAATCGGCATTGGCTGATTCATACCCCTGCTGTTGGTAGCGGCATTGTCCGCGATCATAATAACCAACCTCTGGCGAAACATAAAGTGGATTATTTAATGCCTGAGAAAAATTTTGCTCGGCTTCTGGATATTTTTTCTGGTCACATAAAAAAACCGCATAATTAACATAGGCATCCGCATAATCCGGTTTTTTATTCAACGCCGTTTGAAAATCACTGTTAGCAGCATCCATTTTGCCAAGCTGCTGATAAATCATCGCCCGCACCATGTAAGCTCGTGCATTACCCGAATCAGTATTAATCGCCAAATTTGCCCGATCCAGCGCGACTTGCGGTGTATTGTGCTGCTGATATTCAATCGCCAAATCAACATAGGTATTAGATAATTTATACTTATCAACTTTGGTGCTTTGCAAGCTGCCATCGCTATTGACTGTATAAGTAACGCAAGCAGTCAACAACAGACCGCCCACCAAAGGCACCAAGGCTAATTTCACCATCGGTTTCATTTTCAAAATAATCCTCTACCGTTATTAAATTTCTTTAACCGGAATAAAATTTTTCCACTTCTCCTGCCGCTTGGTTTTATCCTGAACCTTACCAACCAATTGACCGCAGGCGGCATCTATATCGTCACCACGGGTTTTTCTAACCGTAGTTATATAGCCGGCATTTTGTAAAATCTTTTGAAATTTCAATATTTGTGACCAGCTAGAGGGCTCAAAACCTGAATTAGGAAACGGATTAAATGGAATCAAATTAAATTTACACTCAATTCCCCGCACCAATTTAGCCAATTCATGAGCATGCTCATCATGATCATTAATCCCATTTAACATTACATATTCAAAAGTAATGAAGTTTTTGGGAGACTTCTGCAAATAACGTTTACAGGCCGCCATTAGCTCACTGATCGGATATTTTTTGTTAAGTGGAATTATCCGACTGCGAACTTCATCGTTAGAAGCATGCAAGCTCACCGCCAAAGCAACCGGACAATCATCAGCCAACCAATCCAACCGGGTTACTACCCCGCTGGTTGAAAGCGTCAATTTGCGTTTTGACAGATTATAAGCATTATCATCGAGCATAATCCGCAACGCATCCAGTACGTTTTCATAATTAGCCAGCGGTTCGCCCATTCCCATCATAACTACATTGGTAATTAATTTCTCGCCCTTAGGATCTTTACCCAAGCGCTTGTTTGCCCACCATAATTGTCCAACGATTTCACCGGTCGTCAGATTACGATTGAATCCCTGCCGAGCGGTTGAACAAAACTGACATTCCAAAGCACAGCCAACCTGAGAAGAAACACAGAGCGTTCCCCGGTCATCTTCAGGAATAAATACCGCTTCAATTTTATTGCCGTTACCTACTTCAAGCGCCCATTTACGGGTACCATCACTGGAAATTTGCTCCGATACCAAATGCGGTACTTCAATGGTTGCAACCTCTTCTAATTTAGCACGGAGGCTTTTGGCAATATCGGTCATCTCGGCAAAGGTTTCGGCACCATAGATATGCAGCCAGCGAAAAACCTGCCGCGCCCGAAATTTTTTCTCACCAATTTCAAGGAAAAAGGCTTCCAGCTTAGGCAAGGTATAATCTAGTAAATTTATTTTCATAGTGAAAGATCGGGTTGCCAAACCCGCAACCCGCTTAAAAAATTAGCGTGTACGTGGGCACAGCTCGGTTGTTGAGAAGAAAAACGCAATTTCATTAGCCGCATTTTCCAAGCTATCCGAACCATGTACCGCATTTTCATCGATTGATTCGGCAAAATCAGCACGAATGGTTCCGACATCAGCTTTTTTCGGATCGGTAGCGCCCATAATCTCGCGGTTTTTAAGCACGGCATTGTCGCCTTCCAAAACCTGAATCATTACCGGACCGGAAGTCATAAATGCAACCAAATCATTGAAGAACGGGCGTTCTGCGTGAACGGCATAAAAGCCTTCAGCTTCTTTACGTGATAAATGTTTCATTTTTGCCGCAACGACTTTTAAGCCTGCTGATTCAAAACGCGCATAAATTTGCCCAATTACGTTTTTTGCCACTGCATCCGGTTTGATAATCGAAATAGTTCTTTCTAAAGCCATAATATTCATTTCCTTACTAGTTTGATATAATTAAATAAGGCAAAGATTATACTATATTCCTGAGGCTTTTTATCAGGGATTTGCGGCTAAGCTGTTTCACCCACGCCAAACCACTACGATATCTTATCCACAAAAAGCGTCATGCAGATGGTTACCGGCAAAATCCGGAGTAAAAATCGCAGCATCCATTAATTTTAAATCTGGACTAATCTGTGGCACAAAGTCCATGTGAGCTAAAATATCTTTATTTAAGTCAACTCCCGGTGCGATCTCAATCAATTCAATGCCTCCATCACACAGACGGAAAACACAACGTTCGGTAACATATAACACTTCTTGTCCCTTGCGGTAGGCTACACTGCCGGAAAAAGTCCGGTGCTCAACCTCTTCAACAAATTTCTTTTGTTTACCTTCCTGAATAATCTGCAATTGACTATTTTCCAGTTGAATTTCAAGACCTACTGCAGTAAAGGTTCCGACATAAACCACCTTTTTGGCATTTTGCGAAATATTGATAAAACCACCGGCACCAGCTAATTTAGGACCAAATTTACTGACATTGAGATTACCCTCTTTATCAACCTGCGCCAAACCTAAAAAAGCAATATCCAGTCCACCGCCATCATAAAAGTCAAACTGCGAGGGTTGATCAATTATTGCTTCGGGATTATCTGCCGCACCAAAATCCATTCCACCAGCCGGAATTCCACCAATCGCCCCGGGCTCGGTAGTCAATGTGACATAATCCAATAAGCCTTCTTCCGCGGCAACTTTGGAAACACCTTCCGGCATACCAATCCCAAGATTAACCACCTGATACGGGCGCAGCTCGTAGGCCGCCCGCCTAGCAATAATTTTACGCTCGCTAAAGGGCAGCCAGCGGCACCTTGGCTTCACCGGAAAATGACGGGCTGTAGCGGGTGGCAAATGTTTGCTGATGGGTAACGTCCGGTTCTTCACTCACCACTACATAATCAACCAAAATTCCCGGAATTTCAACCTCGCGGGCGCCTAAGCTACCATGTTGCACCAAGCGCTCTACCTGAACAATTACGATTCCACCGCTATTATGCGCCGCCATTGCAATCGCCAATGATTCGGTAGTTAAGGCTTCACGCTTGAGTGAAATATTACCGGCACTATCTGCCAAGGTTCCGCGCAAAATTGCGACATTAATCGGAAAAGTTTTATAGGTGAGATAATCCTGCCCCTCAATAGAAACCTTACCAACCAACTCTTCGGTAGTAATTGAATTTAATTTGCCGCCGCCAAAATCCGGATCGACAAAAGTCCCCAAGCCAACTTGACTAATTATCAACGGTTTTTTGCCGGCAATCGCTCTAAATAAATGTGACACCACCCCCTGCGGTAAGTTATAACCCTTAATTTTTCCAGCAATAACCTGCTTACCTAGCTTTGGAACCAAACCATAATGACCGCCAATTAATTGTCCAACCAACCCTTCTTCTGCCAAATGATTTAAACCACGAGAGTCACCATCACCCTGACCGGCAGCATAAACCAACGTCAAATTAGCAGGATGACGAGTATCACGATAATTTTTAGCCAGTTCACGATAGATGTATTCAGGAATTGCGGTACTGACAAACCCTCCGGTTGCAATTACTGCATTATCGGGAATGGCTTTTATTACAGTTGCAACATCGACGACTTTTACTTTTTTATGTACTTTTGATGCCAGCGATAACGACATATTCAATCTCCTTAATGATATAGATTGAATTTTACCATCATTATCATCATGGTAAATCATTGCTTATTGTGCGTAGCACAATAAGTTAACTCGAATAGTTTAGCGAATGATAATAAAAAACCCCAGTGGTTTTACACTGAGGTCGGTAATTTTGGTTAATGATGTTAAAACTATTTTGCCGAATGCTGGCGTAATAACTCAATTAATAATTTAAATGGTCGTCCAGTCGCACCTTTGGCGTCAGGACCATTGGCAACTCCGGCGATATCCAGATGTGCCCATTTATAATCGGTAAATTCCTGCAAGAAACATGCCGCAGTTACCGAACCGGCTTTACCACCCCAACCGCCAATATTTAATAGATCCGCATGATTACCTTTTAACAATGCTGAGTATTCATCAAATAGCGGCATCCGCCAAACTTTGTCGCTACTGCTGGCTGAAGCACGGGTCATGTCTTGATATAAATCTTCATCATTGACATATAAACCACTGGCAACCGAACCAAGCGCAATAACACAAGCACCAGTCAAGGTTGCAACATCAACAACCCACTCCGGTTCAAATTTCTTGGCATAGTGTAAGGCATCACACAAAATCAAACGCCCCTCGGCATCAGTATTTAAAATTTCAATGGTTTTGCCGGCCATACTCTTGACAATATCACCCGGTTTCTGAGCCTTACCGGATGGCATATTTTCACAAGTCGGCACTAACACCACCAGATTTAGCGGCAAGCCCAAACGCACCGCGCTGGAGAACACCCCCAAAACGGTTGCCGCACCGCACATATCAAATTTCATGTCATCCATATTGGCACCCGGTTTTAATGAAATACCGCCGGAATCAAAAGTGATACCCTTACCAACCAACACTACCGGTTTGACATTTTTTTTACCGCCTTTATATTCCAGTTGAATAAATTTTGGTTCTTCCTTGGAACCTTTGGCGACTCCTAAAAATGCCTCCATCCCTAATTTCTCAAGTGCCTCTTTATTTAGGATGGTCACTTTTACCTGTTTATTCAAAGTAGCAAAGCTTTCGGCTACATCGGCCAAATAAGTCGGCGTCGCTACATTGCCGGGATTATTTGCCAAATCACGGACTAAAAAATAACCCTCACTAAGCGCCACCACATTGGCAAAAACTTTATCCAATTTGTTGCTGCTAATCACATTAACTTTTGCCAGTTTCAATTGCGCCTTTTCGCTCTTAAAATCATCAAAATAATATAAACCACCGACAAAATCCACCAAAAATTTCTCAACCAGCTCTTCAAATGCCAAATCAAGCTTGGCGGCAAAAACTTCCGGCAACACCAAGTTTAGTTCGGTGATATTGCGGCTGGCAATATAACGGGCAGCACTTTGTGCAACACCGACCAACACCGCTTTAGAAAATTTGGACTCAGCCCCGACACTTAGAATTAGTGAGCCATCATACTGACAAATACTTCCGGCAGCTGATAAATCATCAATCATCGTTGCCGCATCGCGATTAGTTAAATCATAATAGCTATCGCCAGCTTTTTCAGCAAAGGTTAGCATTAGATTGATGCCTTTTTCTGCTTTCTCACGAACATTTAAAGTAATTTTTGAATGTTTGAACTTAAATTGCATAATATTTTTACTCCGAATTAAATAACTATTGAGACATTGCTGATAAACTCAATAAATTGGATATGTCAATCAAGATTAACTTTTACAACCCAAGAGCCTATTTTCAACGGCGGATAACCCGCTTTATATGTTAAAATCCACAAAATTACATTATTCTAGCACCTTATTATGTTAATCAAGAACGTTTTTTATCGCGAACTGGTTGGAAATTCAGCACGAATTCTAACCGTAATGGTAATTATTTTACCAATCACCGAATTATTCAAATTATTGGATCAGGCTGCTGCGGGAAATATCCCGACTATTACTTTATTTACCATGATGCTTTACGGAACATTAGCCAGCTTTCCGCAAATATTAAATATTGCCAGCTTCTTAGCAATTGTTATTACCATGAACCGCTATTCGAAGGATCATGAATTGGCGGTGTGGCTGGCTAGTGGAATTTCGCCATTTGTGTGGCTCAAACAAACCGCTTATTTTGTACTGCCGCTGGCAATTACCTGTGGCATCTGTACCATGGTGATTACGCCGTGGGCAATTCACCAATCAGAAAATTATGCCAAGTTTCTAACTAAAGAAGCCGCGCCAATGGCATTAGCCCCGGGTATTTTTAAAGAATCAAATGATAATAAACAGGTTTATTATATCGAAAAATACTCACTTGATAACGGTTATGCCAAAAACGTGTTTTTACAATATCGCGATGAAAGCGATACCACCTATAATATCACCGCCGCCGAAGGTAAAATTACCAATCGCAGCGGAATGATTGGGTTTACCCTCTTTAATGGGACCCGCTACCAATTGGATAATTATGAAAGCAGCAATATTCTGCTACTAAAATTTAAAACCTTTTCAGCAACTTTACGTCAGGCTTATGATCCGGAAAAAGATAAAATTCAACTCAATGCCCAAACGGCACAAATGAAAGAACTACTGCAAAATTATTCATTGGATCAACATTATCGGACTGAGTTATCCGGCCGGCTATCAACTATGATCATGACGCTGGTAATGGGATTATTGGCAGTGCCGCTAAGTATGCAAACCTCTAGGGTGCAAGGTAGTTTGGTATTTATCTTCCCACCGATCATCTACGGGGTTTACCAAAACATAATTATGACCATCAATGCGCAGATTAACGATAACAAGTTATATTCAGCATTGTGGACGATGCCGGTGCATCTGCTGTTAATTGGCGTAGCAATTGGATTAACTTATATAAAATCCAAACCCAACGGTTATTTTAGGTCGAAAAATAAATGAATCTGATTTCTCGTTATATTCTCAAAAAATGTTTGATCAATACGGCAATGTTGTTGTTTGCATTTGCGGTGATTTATTCGATTGTAAATGCTATTCCCGAGCTGGGTGATGTTGGTAAAGGTAGCTACACTACCGGCGCGATGTTTGTTTATCTAGCCGCGTTGCTTCCCAGCTATATTTATCTACTGATTCCGCTGGCAGTATTGATTGGGGTTATGTCAACCATGCTCGGATTGGTCAAAAATTCCGAATATGCAATTATCCGCACCTCTGGGGTGTCACTCAAAGATATCACCAAAGTATTAACGATTTTCGGGATTATTTTTGCGGTATTTACTTTTACCTTGGGAGAACTGATCGCCCCTGAAGCCAGCCACTTTGCCAAATTGTATAAATTAAACAAAATGGATCAAAAACTTTCCACGGCATTATCTTCTGGGGTATGGAGTAAAGATGGTGAACAAAACATCATTAATATCAAACAGATAAATTCCAACGACAGCTCGTCAATTGATGGTATCCAAATTTTTGCTTACGATGATCAGCAGCAATTGCAAACCTACACTACTGCACAATCCGGCAATTGGGATAATAAAAATCATGTTTGGATTTTAAAAAATATCATCCAATACAAATATTTACCGACAAAAATTGATATTTCCCATATTCCACAGATGAACTGGAAATCATCAATCGATCCAAGTTATTTTAACGTTTTGGTGGTTTCGGCCGATGATATGCCGGCACTAGGATTAATGAAATATATTAAACACTTAAAACACAATCATCAAGCCACCAACCGTCATGAAATTGCGATGTGGAATAAATTACTCTACCCGATCGCCTGTATTTCAATGGCATTTATCGCGGTTGGTTTTATTCCCAATAACGGACGGAATATCAATCTCAGCAGTAAATTATTCCTCGGAATCTTAATTGGAGTAGCGTTCTTCTTTACCAATAAACTGGTTGGTTATATGGCGGTAATTTTTACCTGGAATCCAATTCTCTCGGCGACCGTTCCGACTTTCATTCTCTTTGGCATTGGGTGGTATGTCATTCTCAAGAAAGAAGCCTAATAAATAAAAAGGAAGCTAATCAAATATAGCTTCCTTTTTGTTCTAGCAGTTAAGCCCTTAACAAACTTTATCTAAAAAGCGCGTGGCTAAAATCCGGTAATCATGATGTGCCAACACGTACTGTTTGCCGTTTTTGCCCAATTGCGCCAATTGTTCAGCTGACATCCGGCTAATCTTGATTAGCGCAGCGGCAATTGCCGAAGAATCTTCGGCAACAACCGAAATCCCACAATCTGCCTCCGCTACCAAATCATTGCCGGCAGTAACTGAATGAATTACCGGCTTACCTGATAACATATAATCGAATAGTTTATTGGGACAAATTCCAAAGCGATAAATCGGCAGCTTATTCCAGCCAATATACAGAGCATCACAGCGGCGGAGAAAATCCGGGATTGCCAATTTATTGATTGCCGGTAAAAAATGAACATTGCTTAACTGCTCGCGTTGTACTTGTGCCTGTAGCTCGGCTTTACACGCACCATCACCGACTAAGACAATGGCAATTGGCTGCTCCTGAATTTGTTTGGCGGCGGCTAATAAATATTTGAGCGCGTTGCTCTCGCCCATTCCACCCGCATAGCCAATGACAAATTTATGTTCCAAATCTTTCAAACGGCTCAGAACTATCTGGTGTTCATTGGGGATTTTGTGGGTGGCATTGAGCCAATCATCGACTGCAACGCCATTGGAAATATAGACAAACTTATCGGCAGCCATGCCGTGTTCCTGCATATAATTGGCAGCTTTAGGCAACAGGCTGACCACTTTATCAGCATGTTTATAGCCAAAGTTTTCGGCGCGCTGCATCGCGATTATAAACGGATGCCACTTTGACATTCCGCCGACTTCCATCGGTGTTAGCGGCCATAAATCATGCACCTCATACACGAATTTAGCACCGGCTTCACGGGCAATCTGGCTGGCAATTTTGGTATCAAACGGATAGGTTGAGGATGCAATCACCACATCGGGTTTATTCTCCGCCAAAATTTGTCGTTTAAGCAATTTAACTTTATTTAAAAACGAAAATATATTAACCACTCGTTTAAAACCGTTTTCGCCATAGGGTGTAGTTTTGCACCAGATATATTCAATCCCATCAATTAATTCATGCAAATAATCCTGACCCGCGGGAATCTCGACATTCTTATGGCGGATATGCGATAAATTGCTGGCAACTATCGTCACCGAGTGCCCCTGCCGCACCCATTCGCGCGCCAGATAATAAGGGCGATACTCCATGCCGTGATAAATTGACCCCGCATAATGATTTATGTAGAGTATATTCATTTTATATGTAACTTTCTGTATTAATTATATAATTATCAATTCAATAAAAATTCATAGGGTGAACTTATAATTATCCAAACAAATATTTTGTTTATTAATAAAATATTTATTGACGAATTTAAAACTTAATGATTACTAATTTAGAACTTACGCATTGACAGATGTTCACAATTATGCATATGCAATATCTGTAATGCTGTTACGTTTAATAAATTCAGCGATAATATTGTTAAATAATTGTCGCTGCACCTGATACCAATTAGTAATTATTTGTTTGGTT
>CAZATM010000004.1:0-35762 GCA_964488065.1 uncultured Neisseria sp. | reverse complement strand
GTTCACTCATCAAATATGAACTATAAATTTCTGCATTGCATTTTGCAGTTGAGGGTTTGCTTTTCTTCTTCATCCAAGTTCCAAGGCGTTTTCGTAATATCAATCATAATATCATATCCGTTGTCAATGCGTAAGTTCTAGCTTTCTATTTCATCATCGGAAATCAGGCTTGCCTGTTTTAATATTGTAAAAATCCCGCTATTTACTGCCATATTTTATTCCATTGTTGTAGATAATTTTATTATCTGATTGTTGCATCAATCTTTTATTTTAGAAGCAACTTATTGTCCGCGATAAAGATCGAGTGCTTTAAATACACTCAAGGTATTTTAAAACAACGTTATTTTATCATGGTAACCACAGCACCATTGATGAAGTAATCGCTTAAGCGCCAAAGAAACATTTTAAATCCTAAATCAGTGAAAAATTTGTTGATAAGCTTAAATAACCACCCCGCTGGTAAAACAGTAAATTTCAACCATTAAAAACCAATAACTGCAGCGAATTATTTAGGGAGTGCCCAAACATCAAATCCAGCGGTTATAGTTAAAAATGTGCTAAAATTTTCCGGTTTAACATATTTTACCTGACGTTACGCGCACATCTATATCTTAGCGCTAAAGTCTTTATTGTACGTAACATTACTTATTACGGAATATGAACAAATGCTCGATTTTCTAACGCAGGCTTTTAGCATCAAAACCATTCTTTACCATTTCAATATTGGCAGCGGTTATAGTTTGTCGTATATTGAGGCGGTCGGAACAATCTTTGGTTTATTGTGTATTTGGTACGCCAGTCAGGAAAAAATCATTAATTTCTGGTTTGGTTTATTAAATGTAACGTTGTTTGGGATAATTTTTTACCAAATTCAGTTATACGCCAATTTATTGCTGCAAATATTCTTCTTCGTGATGAATGTTTATGGACTTTACGCCTGGGGTAAACCGGCTGCCAGTGATGACGGACTCAAAATTCGCTGGTTAAAACCCCAGCAATTAATTATTACCATCATCATCGCGATTGTTGCCATTATTGTGTTGGCAAATTTTATTAATCCAATTTTTAGTTTCCTAACCGTAGCGGCAGTAAAATTAATGCAATTAGTGGCACCGACTTTAAGCATGCCGGCAGTTGAACCCGACCCTTACCCGCTAATGGATGCCGCGGTTACGGTTTTATCAATCATCGCGATGATTCAAATGACCCGTAAATTGGTTGAAAACTGGATTATCTGGGTTATGATTGATTTAATCAGCATTGTGCTTTATGCCAAACAAGATGTATATTTTATGGCGCTGGAATATACGATTTTAACCGCAATCGCTTTGAACGGCACGCGGGAATGGATAAAAGCCGCCAAAGAAAATCAGAGAGTCTGAAATGAAACAACCACATATCAATTGTGATGAAAACGATATCCATTCGGCAGTAATCGTTTGTGGAGATCCGGCACGGGTTGAACGAATTGCCCGCTTGGGGAATAATCCCCGTCATATTTCGACCAATCGCGAATTTACGGTCTGGGAAACCGGCTTTAATCACCAACCAATCAGCATCTGTTCAACCGGAATCGGTGGTGTCTCGGCACTTATCGCCTTAGAAGAACTATGCCGCTGCGGAGCGCAACGAATTATCCGCGTTGGCAGTGCCGGCGCGCTACAAACCACCGTAAAACTCGGTGAATTAATCGTCGTTGAAGGCGCAATCCGCCATGATGGTGCCTCAGCTAGCTATATCGAAAGTGCTTATCCGGCAATCGCTGATTTTAAATTAACCGCCCAATTATGTCAAGCGTTAGAGACCCTCAAGGTACATAATTATCATTGCGGATTGGTACGTTCTCACGACTCATTCTATACCGATAAAGAAGATGAAATCTGTGCTTACTGGTCGCAACAAGGGGTGTTGGGTGCGGATATGGAAACCGGTGCATTATTGACCTTGGGACGCTTGCGCAAGCTGCAAGTGGCAGCAATTTTATGCAACGTGGTTGAATATCAGGCAAGTCTGGAATCATCAATCAATGAATACAAAGATAGTGCTGATTTGCTAGCAACCGGCGAGCGGCTGGCAGCTCTCGCTGCCCTACAGGCTCTTGCCAATTAAAAAAACAGCTAGTTAATAGCTGTTTTTTTATCAAAGGCAGAATTAGCTGACTAAAATTTTGTCGGTTGTAACCGGATGAATTTTTCGTCCTTCCTTGAATTTTACTTCACCAGGGGTTATACAACCAGTCACTGGACAGACATTGATACATAAATGACAACCAACACATTTGTCATTAATTATTGGCTGCCGCATGTCAAACTGCCAATCAATCGCTTGGTGCGCAGCGTCAAAACACGACACGTAACAACGCCCGCAGCCAATACATTTATCCATATCAATATGCGGAATAATTTTGAAATTCCGTTCGATATCTTCCGCTGGAACGATATTTTGCAGCGCTAGCCCGATAAAATCACTAAGCTTATCATAGCCACGTTCATTCATGAAATGTTCCAAGCCATTGCATAAATCATCAATAATTCGATAGCCATATTGCATAATCGAGGTTGTTACCTGTAGATTTTCGCATCCCAAGAGCAAAAACTCAACAGCATCGCGCCAAGTTTCAATTCCACCCATGCCGCTCAGTGGAATATTTTTCAGCTGCGGATGTTGTTTTAACTGCGCACAAAAACGTAAGGCAATTGGTTTAACGGCGGCTCCGGAATATCCGGAAATCGAGGACTTGCCATTAACAACCGGCATCGCGGTTAGATGATCAAAGTTAATGTTGGTAATTGATTTAATGGTATTAATGGCTGCCAAACCATGGGCGCCACCCGCAACCGCGGCTAATGCCGGAACTTCCATCGAGGTAATATTCGGTGTCATTTTGGCAATGACCGGTAAATGGGTTCCCCGCACCACGGCAGCGGAGTATAATTTAACCAATTCCGGATTACTTCCAACATCCGACCCCATCGCGTGACTGGTCATTTGTGGACAGGAAAAATTGCACTCGATTAGATCTGCGCCAGCTTTAGTAACTAACCGCGCCAAATCTTCCCATTCCTGCTCATTTTGCCCCATAATTGAAGCAACGATGATCTTAGTCGGATAATCGCGTTTTAACTTCGCCATCGCTTCGAGGTTTTTTTCTAGCGGTTTATCCGAAATCTGCTCCATGTTTTTAAAGCCCAGCCATGGAGTTGATTCCTTATTTACAATATCAAACCGTGGCGAACATTCATCAGCAATAAAAAAACCGATCGTTTTAAAAAATACACCCGCCCAGCCTTCGTCAAAACACTTGGCAACCATTTCATAATTACTGCCAACCGGCGATGAGCTCAGAAAGAATGGATTTTCACAATGAACGCCCAAAAACTCAATTGATAAATCTTTTTTTACGGTCATGATTTTTACTCCCCATCTACCAGAAATTTAATAATTGCAGCCGCCGCTTCCTTACCCTCGCGTACGGCTTGGACTACCGTGCTACCACCATTTGCAGCATCACCAGCCGCGAAATATTTTTGCTTGGTAGTTTGATAATTATGTGTCTCAATCTTATTACCAACCACAGCCATCCCCGCAAGCAGTTTCGGTGAGTCTAGTGTTTGTCCAATCGCCCAAATAACCAAATCGGCTTTTAATTTGATTTCAGAGAAATCATTGGCATGACGGGCAACTACCCCAGTAACAGCTTTATCTCCCAAGAATTGATTTGGCTGAAAATTCCGTAACACCGTAATTCCCATTTTTTGCACTAACTCCAACTCTTCGTGATAGGCTGGAATTTCGTCTTGATTACAAATAATCGTGACATTTTTAGCACCCAGCTGTTTGGCAGTAGAAGCACAGTCCATGCCAGTGTCCCCAGCACCAATAACAACTACATCAGCCGGAACTGGGTAATGGTAATTTGCTTGGCGAACTGATGGCAAAAATTCCATCGCACTTACCACTCCGCTTAATTCTAATGTTCCTAATTGAGCTTTGTTACCGCGCCACAAACCGCAGCCAACAAAAATTGCAGCGTATTTTTGCTCCAATTCAGCAACTGAAATATCTGTACCGACCTTGGTATTTAGATGAATTTTCACGCCCAAATCAGTAACAGTTTTAATATCCCAATCAGCAACCTTTTGGTTTAAACGGCTAGCTGGAATACCATAACTTAACATTCCACCAGCTCTAGCCTGTGCTTCATAAATTTCAACTGAATAACCCTGTTGCACCAATTTTGCGGCACATGCCAAACTGGCAGGTCCGGCACCAATACATGCAACCGCTTTAGTTTTAGACGCCACAGATTTTTCCAAAATTGACATATTATTGTGCATTTCCTGCTCAACTGCAAACTGCTGTAATTTACGAATTTGTATTGGTCGGTCAATTTCTTTACGCAAACAAGCGCCTTCGCATAACTTTCCGGCAGGACAAACAATGGCACAACTCCCGCCGCAGACATTGGCATTGCGGATAATTTCTGCTGCACCTTTGATATTCTTAAAGCGAATGGCACGAATAAACTGATCCGGTTTGGTATCTGCTGGACATGCTTTTGAACATGGTGCATCAAAACACAGTAAACAACGAGCAGCCTCTTCAGTCGCCAACCGCAAATCATAATCTAGCTGGTGAACATCACAAGTATTCATTTGAGGATTTCCTTTTTTATAATTATAAGGACTGTATTTTACCATAACCACAAATAAATTATGGTTATATCACTTAAAGTATAAAAAAACCCCATGCTTTTTGCATGAGGCTTTTTGTAATGTTCAGCTTTGAAATTAATTGGTAGTGCCACCAAATCCGGTTAAATTTTCTTTCCAGTAGTTGATGGTGTTAGCGTATAACGCATCAACTTCAGCTAAAGAATCTTTGGCTTTCGTTGCTTGCTGGGTTTTAAGAAAACTAGTAACCGTTCCCAGTTCGGATAATGCTTGACGACTGTCTTCAGCACTAACCCGCAATTCTTTACCGATATTATCCATTAAATCGTAACCATTAACCAACACCCGTTTGTCATTTTCCAAACTGGAATTAATAAAGTTTTTCCAATGAAGCATATTACGGCGAACTAATTCTAAATTAATGAACGAAATTTTTTGTAAACATTCTAAATAGCTGGATAATGCCCGAACTCGGCTTTCCACTGACTCATTTACTTGAGTGTTTATATTTTGAATCATGATATTTTCCCTTATAAAAACAATCCATTTTATATCTCATGCCGTTATTATATTGCACTGCACAATTTTTTGCAACTGTTTTTATTAAACTTTTTTATCATGCAAAATGCAAACCTCGCAATTACTTTATAAAGACATAGTGTTTAGCCCAATTGAACAAGGTTTTGCCATCAATTAAATTTCTCACAAAATAAGGTTACTCTTAGCTCTAACTTGCCGAAGATCCAAAAAATCTACATTCCGAATATTAAACCAAAATGATACAATTAATCCCTAAAATTCATCACAAGGATAAAATATGCTTGATTTCAATAAAATCCAGCCACGCAATAACACCAATAGCAGTAAATGGGATAAATATGCCGGAACAGATATCCTGCCATTATGGGTCGCCGATATGGATTTCCAAATTGCAGCAGAAATTCGCGATGCCCTACAACAGGAAGTTCAACGCGGAATTTTTGGCTATAATACCTATCAATCAAGCGTTACGCCAACGGTGATTAATTATGTCAGTACTAAATATAATTGGTCAGTGGATTCCTCTGCGATAGTTTGGCTGCCGGGATTGGTACCGGGTTTAAATTTGGCAGCGCAGATTCTAACTACTCCCGACGAGGCAGTTATTACGGCGACACCGATTTATCCGCCGTTTATGAGCGCACCCAAAAATGCCAATCGTGAGCTAATTTGTGTCCCACTCCGCCAAGAACATGATCAATGGCAGTGGGATTTTGCCAAATTGGAACACGCTATTGTCAATGCTCCAATAAAACCCAAACTGTTATTACTGTGTAATCCGCATAATCCAGTGGGACGAGTCTGGACCCGCAATGAATTGGAGCACTTATTGGACATTGTTATCAAATATGACTTATTGGTATGTTCCGATGAAATTCACTGTGATCTAATTTTAGATGATGACAAAACTCACATCCCGTTTGCGGCATTAAATGAGCACGCTGCTGCCCGCACCGTTACTCTGATGGCACCATCCAAAACCTATAATCTAGCAGGTTTAAACTGTTCATATGCCATAATTACTAACCCGCAAATCCGTGACCAATTCCGCCGCTTCATGCGCGGGCTATATCCATCTGAGCTAAACACTCTGGGATTGGTAGCATGTCAGGCAGCGCTTAAACATGGGCAACAATGGTTGCAGGAACTTTTAACCTATCTTCGTGACAATCGCGATTGGGTAATTCGCCAATTGGCGCCAATCGCCGGTTTAAATTTAACCACTCCGGAAGCAACCTATTTATTATGGATTGATGGGCGGGAATTCTGTAACCGGCATAAAATTGCCAACCTTCAACAATATTTTGAAAAATTTGGGGTTGGATTATCCGATGGTGCCGATTTTGGCATAAAAAATTGCGTGCGAATGAATCTGGCAACCTCGCGCAGTTTACTTGAGCAAGCCGTCTCTAGAATAATACAGGCATGTAGCCAATAGTAAAAATCCCCGATTATTAATCGGGGATTTTTACTAGCGCTATTTAGCCGGGGACGGGAAATCCGCATTACAATCATAACGGCTGTCGGTTGCCAAGAAAGTTTTGCAACTCTTACCGATGGTGTATTTACTGGTAGTACCATTAGCAGTTGTATTTTGTTTAGAATACATTTGCCAGATGATCACTCCACCACTATCTTTTTGTTGACTGGTAATAGTATCCACCAAGCTATTGGTTAACTGTAACTGTCCGCCAACATTTTTTGGATATGCCGGTTGGTTCACTTCAAATCCAAACTGGAGTTTTGGTGAAATATTGTATTTAGCTGGTAAGAAAGTCACCTGTCCGTTAGTTGTCATAGTCAACGATGCAGCACTTGGCGAGGTTGATTTCAACCAATTCCAGTAATCTTTCATATAAGCCGTTACTTGACCAGCTAAATCCAACGGACCTCCACCATATGGGGCACACATGGTCGCATTATCGCCGCATAAATCATAGGTCATTAAGCCAATACTATCAAAGCGATTAACAATTGCCGGTTCTTTGTCGGTTAAGTTGTACCATAATCCTTTAAGATTACCTAACCACCACACACCGCCTTTGGTATAAATTGCCGGATTATTATCACCATAAACAAATCCGGTAATCGGACGGGCGCCAACTGGCGGAGCGGCAGTTGCAAACAGCAGATTTTGAGCATTCGGATTGTCTTCCAATGCATGAATAATTGCTGCCATTTTATCAACAGTTTTAGGCATTACCGCCGGACCGGAAGAGGTCGCGCCACCGGCTCCATATTTCATTAAGTTGGCATAAGTTGGTCCACCGGCAGCTTGGATTGATTTGCCAATCTCGGTTGACCAGTCGGCAGTCGATCCAGGTTTCCATGCTACCGCGTATTTATCGGCATGCCAAAATTCTTCGGCGTCCAGATCAATACCTTGCATACCCAAATCATTGGTTAATTTGATTACATTTTCATAAGCAACTTTAGCGGTTGCAGCTTGGGCTGGATCAGTTGGGTCAGGGAACCAATCATAATAAACGCCATTAGTTGCCGTTGGTGCATCGCCGCAATTTGTTCCATAAACCTCAAAATTACAGCTATAATTCCAACCACCAACCGACAAGAAAGTCTGAATATTTTTGGCTTTGGATAATGTCACCGCCTGTTTCAATTGGTCGAATGCGGCAACCCCTTTTCCATCACCATTATTGAAATAGCCCATAATACCGGTATTGGCTAAATTACCGGATACATAATTGGTCATGGTTGGTTTAACGAATGAGAAAATTACCCGGTTGAAGTTAACTTTGCTTACCCGATTCAAATCATCAATGTACTGTTGTAACTGTGCCGGAGTATCAATCAGTAAATACACCGTAACTACTTTATCCGCACTAACCGGTGGCGGAGTGGTAGTTGGCAATGGTGAAGGTGATGGAGTGACCGTCGGAACCGGCGATGGACTCGGTGTCACCTTAGTAGCAAAAGTGCTGGTTAGTGTAGTATTGGCGGTAATTACTTTGGTTACATTAATTGGATTCACCTCGTAGTTACTGCTGGAAGCCAGCACCGAAACTCCCAGATTCAGGTTATTTTCGATTTTATAAACGATATTTCCATTGACTTGATTTGCTGGATTTACATATTTGTATTTGGCCGTCGCATCACTAAAGGTCACATTGGCGCTATCACCGGAACTCAAACCGTTTAATGCCAATATCACATTACGCTTGGTCGTAGTTGAGGCTTTCATTGGGATACTTTGGATAGTGACCTTATCCTTACTGATTTTTAATACCGGCAAGCCGCTCTCAATATAGTAAACCCCACTGGCGGGATCAGCAATTCCACTAACTAATTTAATTTTATAGGCATGAGTTGAATCGCTAATTGGTAAATTGCCAGTTGAGAATGAGCCACCTTGTTTAATGGTATAACTATTAACCACCGCGTTACTTTCTTTAGCATTAATTATTTGCACAGCCAAATCACCAGTATAAGCTGCCAAATAATTATTTAAACTAATCGTAGCCGAGCCACTTGCCACTGCATTCTTAACATATTTAACGCTAATAGTATTGCTGCCAGATTGTAGCTTAACGGTTGTTGCCGGAGTATAACTGACGGTTGCATTAGTAATTGCCGAACCGGTTACCGTATAATTGCTATTGGCAGTTAGACCGCTTACTGGCTGGGTGTAAGTTGCTCCATAAGCGCTGCTTGGCACGGTAAATTGTGCCACAACTCCGCCGCTAACATCGCTCACCTTGACATTTAAACCATTACAAACATTATTAGTTGCACAACCGGCACCGCTGGTATCCACCACGACATTTAAGATTGCCGCAGCTGGAGTCGGTGATGGTGACGGTGATGGCAGAGGACTTACGGTTGGAACCGGCGATGGACTCGGGCTCGGAATAACTGTCGGTGTTGGACTTGGGGTTGGTTGTGGTGCTGCACCATTTATGGCAAAACTGTTTTTAGCACTATTGTTATCAAATGCTACACCAGTTAGACCTACTCCACCACTAAAAACAATAGTTTGATTAGCTTTTATTAGCGGATTACCGTTCCCGGCACTAATAGTTGCAATTTGGGTATTACCACCACCAGCAGTAAACACCATTGCATAACTAGTATCATTAATCCACCAATTATTTAAAGTTCCGACCGCTACCGCTTTACCATTGGTATCCTGAGCAGTGAAACTAACGGTTTGACCGGCTAAGGATTGATCGCTGGCACAAGTATTGCTAATTGAAACACTCCCAGAAGCATACCACGTTGAGCCCCCAGAGAGATCAACGCTACCGCTTAAGCAGCTTGCGGTAGCAAATAATGATTGGCTGGTATCCGCCTGAATGGTTGTACCGGTTTGATTCTGCCCGCCTGCGCTGCTATTGCCGCCATTGCAGGCAAAAAGCACTGCGCTCGAAAGGACACAGCTTAATACACTCAATTTTTTATTATAATAATGTTTCATGATAGCCCTCTTATCTAAAATTGCCGTTAAATTTTGCTTAGTTGACTTATTTCAAGTTGTTGATTGAGAAATAATCTTTGCTTAAGCTAATTCAAATTGCGATTAATGATTTTTTGTCTGTATAGGCATCAAGTATACGGTGCAGGTGGGATTTTTGAAAAGCAGTATTTTGGCATAAATATATATGCCAAAATACTGCTTGCACTAATTAACGCTCTTAAAATAGATAGGGTGCTTAGATAAATAGAAGACCAGACGATAACCCGATTCTGAGGTCGCTAAAAATAACGCGGAGCATATTTTGCGGTGATCTTACGGTCAAAACCAAGAAATACCCGCGCATAAATGCGGACAACCGCTAGTCCGCTTAAGATAAAGCTCAATGCGACCATAAATACCAGTAAAAATTGCCCACGCCCCAAATGAGCAAACAGTAAATCTTCGCCAATAAACGTCGGCGTTATCGGAAAAGCCATCAAACCCAGACAGCACAGTAAAAAACCGAGTTCCAAACGCGGATGACGCACTGAATAACCATAAAAGCCATCCAATTTAATTACTCCTTCGTCCCTACGTAAACGTTTAAGACAATAATAACCACCGATCCCGGCAATAACTACTCCGCTTAAATAAATAACCAGCTCATTAACATAAAAATGTTCTTTACAGGACAAAGACAGTACCAAGTAGCAATGATTAATAATTACCAGCAACCAGGCACTACTGGCTTTACTACGACAAGTAAATGCTTTTAACAATGCCACAATACCACAAATGGCAAAAATCACAGCCAATGCGTGCGTCACTATCCCATTATCACCAGTCAGACTGTTATTCAATAAGACTATTCCACCGAGCAAACTAAAAATAAATAGCCCCAATTGATAACGGAAATGCATGAAATTCAGCTTGATTCCGAGATATTTTACCGGACGCCAGAGGAGGCTGTACTGCAACAAATCCAGATTAAACTCTTTAAGACACAGTAGATACAAGCTATAGCGTAATTTCTTTGGAAAAAGACTTTCCAGTGGGCGAGCCCGTTCATCGTGGCTATAAATCAGCTTACGCATTTCATGACTGACAATAGATGGAGAGATTAATAATTGATAGGTGCGGAAAAAAGCATTCCCGGAGAAATGAATCAGCGCCAACCAATCCAATCCTAAGGCTAATTCAACAAACATCAGCCCAATTTGTCCAACTGAAGAATAAGCAATTTGACTTTTCACTGAAGATTGTACCCTAGCAATTCCTCCGGCAACAATGGCGGTAGCCAAACCAATCACACCAATTAAAATCCGCACTAGCCACAAATGTTGCCAAAAATCGGCGGTTCTTAATAGTAAAAACACCCCCATGTGTACCGACAATGAACCATAAAAAATCGCACTGGAAGAAGTTGGTCCTTCCATTGCCCGTGGTAACCACGAGGAAAAAGGAATTTGTGCCGATTTTGCTACCGCCGCCAATAGCAGCATTAATCCGACAAATGCCATAATCAACCGATCCTGCGGCAGATGACTGGCGATATACTGCGAATTATTGAGTAATAAAAAATCGCTTTCGCTATTTAACAGCCGATGCACCGCCCAAATTGCCAAGATAATCCCAATATCCGCCAGCCGATAGATTGAAAAAACTTTATAGGCATTTTTCACCGGCAAGTAACGATCTTTATAAAATGAAATCAGTAAAAACGATGAAATCCCCAAAAACTCCCAGCCAATAAACCAAGTTTCTAGATTTGCCGACAGGACGGTCAGCACATAGCCACTATAAAACAGCAGTATGATACAGAAAAAGCGCTTATAGTTGGCTTCACGGTGGAGGTAAATCCGTGAATAGAGAATGATTAACGTACTGATAATCCCACCAACTGCCAGGAAAACTGCCGCATTCAAATCAAACATGAAATGAATCGAAAAGCTATCCTGCCCGCTGGTTAACAGTACTGCCGCTTCCGCGGTATTTCGCCCAAGCAGCAACCATAAGATGAAAAAAACTGCCGATAATAATGATTGTCCCAAAATGCTATAAAAGGCAATTCCGGCAATCCGGTTTTCATTATTAAGTGGGGCAAATAGGCTGAGAACAAACCCACACAAGGGAATGAGTACCATAATTTGTAATAAAATTTGCATAACTATTCTTCTAAATTAAACACACCGGAAGGTTGTCAATGCTGCTTTCGAGCATGCTGCCAAGATTATTTACCGTTGAAATTCCGGTAGTTTGCGGAGAGTATTTTTCAAAGCCGCTCCCGGTATAGCGATAAAGTTCACGCGTTTGCGGATGAATTACCACCAGATTTATCCAGCGATTATAAAACCACTGATAAACCTTTTCATAACGTGCGATACTCTTAGCCGCAACTTCAGGATAATGTTCGATAATAAATAAAATCCGAATCGGATCATGAATTTCAATCATCTGCGATGGTAACCCAGTGCGCAAATCACCATCGGTGCCATTGGCGACACCAAACAAGCCAACTACATTGTGCGGCAATTTGGTCCCAGCACCCCACTGATTTTGATCTACCCGCGAGAAATAATATTCCAAACTAATCCCGCCACTAACCGGAACTACCGCAGTTAAAATTTCTGCCAATACCTCGCCATCGGGATCGCTGGCATAATCAAAAGACTGCAAAAAGGCACGCCGATCCAAAAACACTCGCCGTGACATTGAACGCCGCCCGATTAAACACAGCGCATTGGTGACGTGATTAAGTTCGGGGCGAGGTTCAAAAATTGATAGCGAGCGGCTGATAATTTGCTCATGAATTTTATCTTCACTTAGGGAGCTGTTAATCGACACAAACCTCCGTGAACGCTCTTTGGCATTTAAAATCAAGGCTTGACGAAAGGCATCAGCATAATGATTGTGTCGCGCTAGGATTGCTGGCGATAAATTATCAATACCGGAAAAAGTAATTTCATCGCGAGTGGTGTCATGGAGAGCGGCAATAAAAATACTATCTTCGGGTAAAGTAATTCCTTTAGCAACTAAATTGGCTCTTACCGCACGATTATTTGCCATATATGCCACCACTTGGGCATTGACTCCGCCATCATGCCCAGAACAAGCACCGCATTCATAGGCGGCAAAGTGAGGGTTATTTACCGAGCTGGCACCATGTCCAACCAAATAAATTAGCGGAGCAAAATTATCCACTAACCCGACGCATTGCAAAACGCTGTAAACAATCTCCGTCATCTCATCCAATGAATATCCCAAATGGAGATTGCTTTCAGTTTTTTCACCGGGTGACTCAATCCCTAAATGGCCGGTTCTCCGTAAATTCTGCACCGAGTCATCATATGCCAGATGAGTAGTCGGGCGCAGCAAATTTAAAATCAATTTAATTGGAAACCAAAAGCCAACCGTCTGTGCAACCAACCAGCCAATGATGAAATTATGGCTGGATTTGGCAAAATAGATATTTTTGGGTGGTAGTTTGGCTTTCCCATATTCTTTAATCAAATGTTGCGGTTTAGCGGAAGCCGGCGCTTGCTTGGAAAGGAAATTACTGCCGCTAGGTTGATAATAAAAGGCGGCATTAAAAAAGCCCGGCAAGCCATAGGTTTCACACTCGGGAATCAGACTCTCAACATAACGACGGAAAGAACATTCACGATCATCCATACAAAATAGCCCCTGAAATCCTTTACGCTCAGTAGTTGTCACCGGTTCGCTTTTTTTACTGCTAATCGCATATAATACTTGATCGTAATAGCTCCATTCATAGGCTTTTTGCCACAGCGCCAAAACTTGATATAATTCGGATTTAGCCACCGGCGCATTAAATTCCGGAAATTGCCGATCCAGCAACTCAGCCAACGGCTGCCAATCTTTGCCCAACACATAATTTAGGGTATCAATTTCCATTAACAACTCAAGGTAAATCAATTCTTCCAGGTTAATTTCTTTGGCTATCAGCAAGGTTTTAGGATTGTGATCAACCACGCTAACCATTCCCGACCAGCCCTTATGCCCGAATTGTTGATCCCATAGATAATGTTCAAACAATTGCGGAGCATCACCGACCACCAACTTAAGTAAATCTTCCAGTTGTAATTGATTGTCGATAAATAATTTTCGCGCTGAGCGGGTTTTAAAAATACTCACAGAACTCAACTGTTCCAACTCGCGAACCGATTCCAAAAATGATTTGCCGGCAATCGGAAACGGCCAAAGGGCAATCCCTTGATCAAGATAATTACCTAACAAACGGAATAATAACGGATAGATAAACCAGTCTAAATCCAAATGGCATAACTCCCGCCATTGACCACGCAAGGCGCCGACTCGTGCCGTCGGGCGTTCGTCGTAATGGTAAGTCAGCAATTTATCCAGCCAGCTTTCATCTTCAGTCGCGGGACAATGTTGCTTAACAACCCATTGCAAAATTTGATGGCTGATTTTTCCGGAGTGATAAAGATCTCGAAATTGCGACAACGAAAAATAAACCTGCGCACCAAATAATTGGGCAGAATATTCCAGTGCGGTATCAAACTCCAACTGTTGCACTGCATGAAGCGTATTATGATGGACAAAATTAACCAACGGTTCTTGCGCCGGCAAAAAATGCTGTAAGCGTTGCAAAACCGAGGTTTTATCAAAAAAAGATGTGTTCATTGAATTTCATTCAGGAAAGAAAGGCAAATGTGGGTTTTACATTAACGGCGTAAGCCCACCCAAAAACCGTGGTTAAACTCCTAAATAACGCTTAATTTTAGTAACAAATATCACAATTACTTTAACTGGCTACCGAGTGATGCAATTATTGCTGCCGTCTTTATTCTGGCAACTGATGCTATGTTGTCCACCTTGATTATCAATGCCGGAACATTTCGGCGTGCCATCTTTACCCAAAAGGCAGGTCATCGTCAAGCTTTCGCCCTGATTATCGGCAATTTGACAGGTGAGTTTACTACCGCTGCTGTTACGACAGGATAATGCAAACCTAGTTCCATCACCAGCCGCACCGGAACAGGTCAATTGACCATTGCGATCCTGCTGACAGCTTAGTCCCAATGATGAAGTGGTTTTATCGGTATAATCGCCGTTACAATGAGTCTGTCCGGATTCCGTGCTATTACATGCCAAGCTCATAATGTTGACATTACTCTCACTTGCCGAACAAGTAGTTATTCCAGACTCATTTTTACTGCACTGCGTGCGAATATCGGCATAACTGGTACTAAGGCATAATATGGCTACCACGGCTAGCAAGCTTTTAACAATTCTATTCTTCATAAATAGGTTCCAATCAATTAGTCAACTTGTAATACCGCCAAGAAAGCACTCTGTGGAATTTCAATATTTCCAACCTGTTTCATGCGTTTTTTCCCGGCTTTTTGTTTCTCAAGCAGTTTTTTCTTACGGGTAATATCACCACCATAACATTTGGCAAGCACGTTCTTGCGTAATGCTTTGATGGTTTCCCGGGCAATAATGTGCGATCCGATCGCCGCCTGTACCGCAATATCAAACATTTGCCGCGGAATCAGTTCGCGTAATTTGGAGGCTAATTCCCGTCCGCGATATTGTGAATTGGCGCGATGGACAATTAATGACAGCGCATCAACCCGTTCGCCGTTAACCAAAACATCCAATTTAACTAAATCAGAAGCGCGGAACTCTTTAAATTCGTAATCAAACGAGGCATAGCCGCGCGAAACCGATTTGAGTTTATCAAAGAAGTCCAGCACCACTTCATTCAGCGGCATTTCATAGGTTAGCATTACCTGCCGCCCCATATATTGCATGTTGAGCTGAACACCGCGTTTCTGGGTACACAGCGTGATTACCGCACCGACATAGTCATTTGGCACCAGAATATTGGCGGTAATAATTGGTTCCCGCACTTCCTGAATCCGACTAGGATCCGGTAATTTAGCCGGATTTTCAACCATTATCGTTTCGCCGGTTTTATCAATTACCTGATACACCACCGTTGGTGCCGTGGTAATCAGGTCCATATCAAATTCGCGCTCCAGACGTTCCTGCACGATTTCCAAATGTAATAAGCCCAAGAATCCACAGCGAAAACCAAAACCCAATGCCTGAGACACTTCCGGCTCAAAATTTAATGATGCATCGTTTAGTTTCAATTTTTCTAAAGAATCACGCAACGAATCATAGTCATGGGACTCCACCGGATATAACCCGGCAAATACCTTGGGTTGAATCTCTTTAAATCCCGGTAATTGTTCACTCGCCGGATTATTATCCAGCGTAATCGTATCACCGACTTTAGCATATTGCAATTCTTTGATTCCGGCAATCACAAAGCCCACCTGCCCAGCCGACAATTGCGGTTTTTGTACCGATTTGGGAGTGAAAACCCCGACCTGTTCACATAGAAATACCGCCTTATTGCTCATAAAGCGGATTTTATCTTTTGGTTTCAAAGTGCCATCAATTACCCGCACCAACATGACAATTCCAACATAATTGTCAAACCATGAATCAATAATCAATGCTTTGAGCGGTTTACTAACATCACCCGATGGCGGTGGAACTTTCGCAACCACCAGCTCTAAAACGTCTTGTAAACCAACTCCGGATTTTGCCGAGCAGTGAACCGCATCCAGCGCTTCGATACCGATAATATCTTCAATTTCCTGCGCTACCCGATCTGGTTCCGCCGATGGTAAATCAATCTTATTTAGAACCGGTAATACCTCAACATCCAGTTCAATCGCGGTATAGCAATTGGCAACCGTTTGTGCTTCCACGCCTTGGGAAGCATCAACCACCAGTAATGCACCTTCGCACGCCGATAATGAGCGTGATACTTCGTAGGAAAAATCGACGTGTCCGGGAGTGTCAATCAGGTTAAGATTATAAATTTGTCCATCTTTGGCTTTATAATTCAACGCCGCGGTTTGCGCTTTGATGGTAATCCCGCGCTCTTTTTCAATATCCATCGAATCCAATACCTGCGAATCCATTTCGCGTTTGTCGAGTCCCCCGCAAAATTCGATAAACCGATCGGCAAGCGTTGATTTGCCGTGATCAATATGGGCAATAATCGAGAAATTTCGTATGTTTTTCATAAAATCCTAAATTGAGATATAAAAGTTAACCGCTAATGAAGAATAGTCAATTCCAGCCGACCTGCCGCTGCGTTTTTGCCTATAAATTACGCAGAGCGCGCAACTAAACATTAATAAAAATAACGGTAAATAGTTTTATTATATCATAGATTAGAATTAGTCAATGGAATGATTGGTAATTAATAGCCTATCACTATAAAGCAACGGGATATTAGTGCTTAACAGAAATTATTTAACAAATACTACATAAACCATAATTGAGCAAAAACCTACCAACTACGGTTGTTATAGACATTAAAAAATTATACGCTTAAATTTGCCCTAAAAATAATCATAACTAAGAGTCAACTACATGCTAAAATTCTCAAGAATCAAATTTTTGACCACTCATCGTATTTGAATATATAGGTTTTCACAACTAGCGAGTGGCTTATAACCGACAACAATAAACATAAAACATCGATTAACTTATAATGCGAAGATGTAATATCATGACCCAAAAACAATTTAAAACCGCCCAAGAATTTTTGACGGCATACCTAGCTGGATTCCAGCTGCATTTTAGTGAATCAATTGCGGCTATCAAAGACCAAAATTTTAACTACTTAGCCGCCAGTGATCGGTTTGCCCAATTAATCGGCTTTAAAACTGCCGAGCAGCTCCTAAGTAAAAACGATTTCAACACGGTTCCTGAAATAGCACGTTTTGCGGAAGTTTTTCGGCGCCAAGACAAAAAGATTCTTGAGCTTGGTAAGGGGATGTTATTTCTATCGGTAAATCAATTTGCCACTGGCGATGCTGGTTATATAATTGAAAAAAAACCGATTATTTTTCAGCCCAGTGGCGAAGTACTAGGAATTCGGATGGTGGCACATACGGTTTATATTCCCAATTTGTTGCAGTTAATAATGCGCACCAACAACCTGGAAGTGAAAATGGTCGACGGTACCGCGGCAGAAAAAATCATAGAGAAATTAACAATCAAACAGCGAATGGTTTTATTTCTTTATATCAATCGCTTTTCCAATGGACAAATCTCGGTAGTAATGACCGAAATTGGTCATCCGATGTCAATTAGCCGGGTCAATGCCCATCTGGCGGCACTACGTGAAATTATGGGGGTAAAAAGCAAAGAGCAACTGATTGACAAGGCGCTACAGATGAATATCAACACATTGGTACCTAAGGAGCTGTTTCAACCCGGTGTGTATGAAATTAAAAAAAGCGAAATCCAGTTAATCTAAAAGTTTCGCTTTTGTCGGTTATTCTTGCTCTATTTCAACTCTGCACCGGCCGGGCAAAGCCCAGTCCAGATTTAATTTGGCCATAAATAACAGTAGCTTTGATTATTGGTAAGATTATTGTTGTGGCTATCATACAACCAACCATTTTGATAGGTCGATGCGTAACCGCTGGCAACACAGTTGGTATGCACCCAATCAAACCCCTGCACCGCAAATGATTCACCACTAACTGAATATGGTACTCCCGAAGGATTACCACTACACATATAAATCAGGCTGCCAGCAGTCAAATTATTGCTATAACTGGCAGGTACTTGATTACTAAACACATTATAGCTTTCGTTATTATAATCAGCAGCAAACACATTATCAATTGCTACATCATAAATCTTTCCATCCACGGCCGAGGTAATTTCAATATGGGTATGTGATAATGGTATTCCATCAATCGACTCACTGGCGGCACGATAATTAGTAACATTCGGATAATCACTACTGGGTGGCGAATTGACTATTCCATACTGAAAATAGCCACCAGCAGCACTACATAATTGTTGATAATATGCCGGACTATAGGTTGGCGTAGAACTGGAACTATTGCCGCTATTGCACGCAGCGACTACTACAGTCCCCAACAACAATAACAGTAAATTATTGCGTGTCATCAAATTTCTCCAAATAGTGGTTGACAATGTGTTATTGTAACCCAGTTGAGAAATTTATTTTGCGGATTCCACTGCTACATTTAGTGCAACCGAGGATTAATCGCGGTTAAATCCTGATATACCGCCAACCAATCGTGGTTAAATTTATCTAAGCTCCAATCGGTTAACGGATGAAATAATAACTGACCCATTACATCTTTGCCAATTGTTACCGCCTGGCAACCACATAATGCCAATTCGGTCACCTGATTAACAGTTTTAAATGAGGCACCTAGTACCTTAGTCGGCAAATCGTAATTGTCAAAAATCTGGACAATCTCGGCAACGGTCGCGACGCCGGTTGAATTGATATTATCAATTCGGCTGACATAAGGAGCCACATAATCGGCACCAGATAAAGCCGCCAATAGCGCCTGCTGAGTATTGCAAATTGCGGTAGCGGTTATTTTAAACCCCTGTGTTTTTAATTGTTTCATTGCTGCCAGCCCAACTTTAGTGGTCGGAACTTTAATATACAGATTTCCGCCGATTTCCTGCTCTAGGAATTTAGCTTCCGTCAAAATTCCATCAAGATTATCCGCCAATACTTGCACATGTAACGCCATTTCATCACCGATTAATTGGCGAATACTTTTTACCAACGGAATAAATTCGGCTTTCTCCTGACTGATAAAACTCGGATTGGTAGTTATTCCGCTTAGCGGTAAATATTCCATAAATTCTTTAATTGCGCCAACATCAGCGCTATCTAATAGATATTCCATGATTTTTTCTTTTCAAAATAAAATTTAAAATTAACCATCGCGTATAATCGGTTAAGTTTGAGAGTCCGGACTAGAAGTAGTGAAATAAAAGATGACGCAGTTTACACCTAGTAAATAAGGAATCTTTTATGAGCTACGACAACGTCCGGGACTCAAAATTAACTGATTACAGGTTTTGCTCGGTACGGGAAATAATATCATTCTGCGTGGTCTGATCCAAAGTCACAAACTGCGCACAATATCCCGCTACCCGCACAATCACATCACGATATTTTTCCGGATTTTGCTGGGCGGCTTTTAGCGTCTCGGCAGAAATAATATTAAACTGCACATGCCAGCCTTTCATATCCACGAACGTCCGGATAAAATCAATAAATTTCTCAAAGCGAACCGGATCCTGAACCAAACTCGGCAGGAATTTCTGATTCAGCAACTGTCCGCCGGTAAATAAAATTGTCGGCAGTTTCATCACCGAATTAAGTACTGCCGTCGGACCTTTTTTGTCACTACCCTGCGTTGGCGAAACCCCCTCGGCCGCCGGCATATAGGCACTACGTCCATCCGGGGTTGCACCGGTAACGACCCCCATCGGCACATTCGATGAAATTCCGGAAGTACTTAAACTATAACCGCCACCAATCGGACCTTTGCCGTAGCGGGTATTGTGATGTTTATTGATTTCTTCAATATAACAGTCATAAACCTCACGGGCAATGCTATCAACATAATCATCATCGTTGCCGAATTTAGGCGCCGACAATAATGCATACTGAATCATTTTACCTTGATCATCGGCAAAATTGTTGTTTAATGCCGTAAAGACCTCTGCCAGCGTATATTGTTTTTCTTCATATACCACTTGTTTAAGCGCTGCAAAACTATTGGCAGCATTGGCAAGCCCAACTTGTAAACCGGCAATAATGTCATAAATTGCCCCACCTTCTTTTACGGTTTTAGCCCGGCCGATACAATCATCCACCAATGCCGAACATAAAATATCCGGGAACTGTTCAAGATGGGTATCAGCCAGTTTATCTAGCGCTACCGTAAGTTTGGTATAATGAACAATATGTTTTTTCCATGCGGACCACAATTCACCATAACTGGCAAAATCGGTCAATTTTCCATTGCCGGTTAGCGTAACTTTACCGGTACGCGGATCAATTCCATCGTTTAAGGTTAATTCAACCGCTTTGATGAAATTTAGGAAGCTCATGCCGGTACAGCGATAACCCCATTTACCGGGCACCGCCACTTCCACACAGCCAACCTGGGTATAATTGTAGGCATCCTGATACGTTACCCCTTTGTGCATCAACGCCGGAATGATAATTTCATCGTTATGCAGCGCCGGCATGCCATAACCGGTGATGATTACTTCGCCACACATCCGCAAAAATTTTTCCGGTGATTTGGTATGCACCCGCGCCGACAAATTCGGCTGGGTTAATTTAGCTTCACCAACGGTTTCCAAAATCAAATAACTCAATTCGTTAGTGGCATCCGAGCCATCCCAATTCATCCCGCTAATAGTAATATTTTGATAAGTCGGATAACCGGCACCATAGCCGGCATGGGAAGTTGGGCGAATTTTAAGAATCGAATATAACTTGATATAGAAACATTCCAGTAATTCCTTGGCAAACTCTTTACTCAAAATGCCACTGTCGCTATCTTTAGCAAAATATGGATACAGATACTGATCCATTCTGCCTAGTGACGCCGAATGACCATTGCTTTCGATCTGAATGACTAGGTGAATAAACCAGACTAATTGCAAAGCTTCGGCAAAATCGCGCGGAGGATTTGCCGGTACCTGGCGACAGCGCTCGGCAATTGCCCGTAATTCCAGCGCACGCTTTTCATCATTAGATTGGGCTGCGAGAGAGGTGGCTATTTCGGCATAACGCAGAGCAAAATCAATGATCGCATCATTTAAAATGATAATTGATTCCAAGAATGCCCGCTGGCGCAGACCATCATCATCAGATATCTCAATTTGATTAATTCTGTCGCGGACTTGCTCATTGATCCCCAGCAAACCAAATTGTAAAACTTTTTCAAAATCCGGCACAATATGCCCATCCCCGGAAGTCATATTGCCCTCACCATGGATAACTTTGATTTCGGAGGCCGTTTTAACCGCTTCCGGCATTGCCGCCTTACATTTATCGCTCAAAGTTTTACCTTGCCACCAGTTGCAAATTTCAATTAATTCCGCATGGTGTACCGGATCAAGATAAAAATTATCGCCTTCACGGTGATTAAAATTACCTTTGGCAGCTAATTCTTCAATCATCCACTGACTGGCATATTCCGGAAAAATTGGCGCAGTCCGTTCATCGCTGGCTTGATTACCGACAATCAGCTCGCCCTCTTTGATGTAAATTGACATATTGCGTAGCACTTTCGCCACCGCCTGAGCACGTTGAATATACAAAGGATAGGCGGCAAATTCCTGATAGCCTTCGGTCAGATAACGGGCACGCTCGATACAGGCAGATGGAGTTTTATTTAATACCGCTTCGCGTAAAGCGGTAATCCGTGATGAAGTAAGGTTAAATTGACGCATTTCATAGTCTCCTGATATAAAATAGTTTAAATTTATTAACCACCAATTCGGCAGCTTAAATGATAATTGGTAAAAATTTCGGCATAGTGATTTAGCTTAACGTTAGTTGGCGTGGTTAAATCCATTAATGGATATTCTTTACCCAGCAAGCGGTATTTTTCTTTTGCCAAATTATGATACGGTAGTAGATGAATTTGTTGTAGACCCAGAGACGCAACATAGTCAGCAATTGCGGTTAATTCCTGTTCATTATCATTTACACCCGGAATTAATGGAATCCGCACAGTTATGTTATGGTGAATCTTAGCCAATTTAGCCAGATTTTCGAGAATAATTTTGTTTGAAGCACCAGTCCAATAACTGTGCTGTTCTTCATCAAATAATTTTATGTCAAATAAAATTTGGTCGCAATATTCCGCCAGCGCCTCGAGTTTATACCATGGTCCCATCCCGCAGGTTTCAATGGCGGTGTGCAGATAATTTTCTTTACATTGTTTTAATAACTCTAGCGCAAAATGGAATTGCATCAATACTTCGCCGCCAGATAAGGTTACGCCGCCACCACTCTTGCGATAGAAGCTCTCATCCGCTAAAAGTTCTTTCAATACCTCTTTAACGGTCATAGTCCTAGCAACCGGACGGCGGGCACCAATCCGGCATTTGGTTGCGGGATTTTCTTTGCACCGTCCGCAATGCATGCATTTATTGACATCATAGTAATATTCTGCATGGAGAGACTGAGTTTCCGGATTAGCACACCAATGGCATTTAAGTGGACAACCTTTAAAAAACACCAAGGTGCGGATTCCATCGCCATCATGGACGGCGTAGTGTTCAATGTCACAAATTAGCGCTTGCATTTTATATCTTTTATTACTGATTATTATCTATTGACGTTATTTTAGCGCAAATTATAACAATAGTCAAATAAATTTAGCTAATCAGTTTTTGAATGATAGCTGCATAATCTCAAGTTATTACACTGTAATAGATTGAATTATCATATTATCAAGTCAAATCAGCAGTCATCACCAATTGTTATCATTTACTATCGATTAATAAGAAAATGGTCGTACTTCATGGTATATCATTCTTTGTCGTCTCTGCCCACGCAGGGATAAACTCTGGTGGGAATCAATGATTACGCTACTTCTTGCTGATGAATCATTGGTTTTGCATCCCGTGGGAAATAACAAAAAAGCAGATTAGCGCGAGCTGTGACGGGAAATAAAATGAGTAGTTAAAATTTGATCATCCACGAATTGTTTGGCTATCAAAGCTAATAGACTATCGACGGCTAGAACACCCAATTCTTGTTTGGGGTGTGAGATGGTTGAAAGGGTTGGCTGAATATAACGCGAAAGAATAATATCATCAAAGCCAATTATTGAAATTTGTTCGGGAATCTTGATTCCCGCCTCCTGCAGAACATGGATCAGTCCGATTGCGGTTTCATCATTGGCACATAACATTGCTTCCGGTAATTGCGGAAGTTTCAACAATTTTAATCCCGCCGCAATTCCCGATTCCTGATCAAAACTGCCGGGAAACATAATCGAGTCATCATACTTCAGCGAATTTATCACCAATGCCTCATTAAATGCAGTCTGCCGTTCAATCGTATCATAATGGTTTTCAATGCCATTAACATAGCCAATGCGGTTAATCCCCGCCGCTTTCAAATGGCGAACCGCCGCATGAATACCGCTGCGATTATTCAACAGAATATTGCAAATTCGCGGATGATCTAGCTGACGATCCAGCGTAACCAAAGAAATATTTTTATCGGCAATAGACAGTAAAAATTCATCACTCAGCCGCGGCGCCAAAATTATTGCACCATCAACTCGCCGTTCATTCAATATCTTATAGGCACTGGATTTTTCTTCGCCATAACTGGTTGCAACAATAAAACTATAGTTACGACCAATTGCCCGCTCTTCAATTCCGTCAATCAATTCGTTAAAGAACGAGCCGTGCAGGCTTTCCAGACAGATGGCAATAATTTGGCTCTTTTGTTTCTTTAAATCCCGGGCAGCACCATTAAATTCGTAACCTTCTTCTTTGATGATTGCCAGAATTTTTTCCTTGGTGGCAAGACTAGTCTTATTTTTACCGTTTAAGACATAGGAAACGGTTGCCGGCGAAACTCCGGCTTTTTTGGCGATGTCCTTAATGTTCATTTTTATCCCGTGCGTTGATTAGAATTATTTCAAGTTATTTTTGATTTTATCATAAAAGTGTTACAGAACGTGTTTATTTAATTGCATTTTATTGATAGCTATGTTACCATATCAATGGCAAGGTTAATCGTTTAACTTAGTGTAACTAAAAACCATTGCAATTTCAGGAGTTTTATGAGTACAGGCACTGTTCGAACAATAATTCGACCAGTTTTCACAACGATCTAAACGATTCCTGTAACAAGTTGTAACAAATTACCACAGTTTTAGAGGAGCAAGCAATGAAACTGGCAGTATTGGGTGGTGGCGGCGTTCGAGCCATTTATTTAGCGCGTTCAATTGTAAAAAGTGCAAAAAAATTGGGATTTAACCATATTGTATTTATGGATAACAATCCCCGTAAATTAAAAGTTTTTGGAACAATGGCGAAACAGGTTGCTAAGGCTATTGACCCTAATTTGAAATTTGAGCTAACCGATAGCGCTTTGTTTGCAGTAACTGATGCCGACTATGTAATCACTACCTTGAGGGTTGGCGAAGACACCGGACGGGTGATTGATGAACGGGTCGCATTAAATAATGGGGTATTGGGACAGGAAACTACCGGTGCCGGTGGTTTTGCCATGGCATTGCGTTCAATTCCGGCACTGCTGGAATATTGTAAATTAATCAAAGAACATGCTAAACCCGGAGCAATTGTTTTCAATTTTACCAACCCCTCAGGCTTGGTAAGTCAAGCATTACGTAACGCCGGATATGATAATGTATTTGGAATTTGCGACGGACCAAGTGGATTTGCCCACCATATGCAGCAAATTTTAAAGGTAAAACCGGAACAATTTTCGATGCGCTGCTATGGCTTAAATCATTTGTCATGGTTTGACCAAATTCGGATCGATGGCGGAGAAGACATTACCCAAAAACTAATCAATGATGAGCATTTTATGAGCGAAAGCCATATGAACTTATTCGATAAAAAATTGGTAGAATTAAATGGCAATGTCTTGTTGAACGAATATCTTTACTACTTCTTCTATCGTGAGAAAGCCGTGGCATCAATCCTGTCCTCGGACAAAACCCGTGGCGAAACCATTCGTGATATTAATCTCGACATGATTGCCGATTTGGAAACAATTGATATTGAAAATGATATGGCTAAAGCTTTCGCCGTGTACATGGAGCACCAAGTCAAACGCCACTATACCTATATGTCAATTGAAGCCAAAATGAAGCCGGGAATACCGCAAATACCGACATTTGCTGAATTTGTTGCCGAAGAAGACGAAGGCGGTTACGCTGGGGTAGCACTTAATTTCATCCGAATTAAATCCGGAGGCAAACCCGGAGATATGGTGCTGATGGTACCTAATAATGGTGCTATTAATGGTTTTGCTGCGGACGATGTAGTTGAAATCAGCTGTACCATTGATAAAGACGGTGTTCACCCGCAAAAAATCGGTGATTTACAGCCATTACAGCTAAACCTGATGCGTCAGGTTAAATTCTACGAGCGTTACGCGGTTGAAGCCATTTTGGAAAAAAACCGCGACAAGGCGATTCTGGCACTATTAATGCATCCATTGGTAAATTCCTATTCGTTGGCAAAAATTTTGGTGGACAGCTATTTAGAACAACATAAAGCATTTGTCGGTGACTGGCAATGACTGGCGGAATTGCAGTAATTGGTCGAATTTCTCTGGATCTGCTCTTTGGTGGAATTCCGCGATTGCCGGGAATCGGCGAAGAGATTTATAGCGAAAGTTTCGATTTACAATTGGGCTGCAGTTCTTTTGTTTATGCAACAGTACTAAAACGGCTGGGGGTTCCGGTTAAATTCGGAACCTTTTTGTCCGCGGGGATGCGTAGCCAAATGGCAAAAATGTTGCTGGACAAAGAATTGCTAAATACTTATATCAACCTTTACCCCACCCCTGAGCAAAATTCACCTGATCCGATTATGATTAGCGCCGCGATGTCAACCGTTCATGATCGCAGCTTTATGTCCTATGCCGATAATTATGCGGATAAATTAGTCGACGATGAAACCATCTATCGTTTTTACCACGGCGCCAAGATTGCACCAACCATCCATGGCTATCCGGAAGTTATGCAGCAAATTGCCAAAGAAGGCACTGTTCTGGTTCATGACACTTGGTGGCATGACGATATGTCACTGGAACGTGAAGCCGCGATGTTGAGCATTGCAAGCGTATTCTCGCCCAATGATAAGGAGGCCTTGTTTTTAACCAAAACCGATAATATTGAAGATGCACTCAGAATATTAGCCACGCTGGTTAAATACCCAATCATTACTTTAGGAGCCAAAGGTAGCGCGACTATTGTGGATAATCAAGTTTATTACATTCATCCGCGCAAGGAGTTCACATGCGTGGATACTACCGGCGCCGGCGACAATTTCCTGGCCGGAATAATGTATGGGCTATATCATGACTGGGACATCCTCAAAGCAATGACCGTGGGAAATATCTGCGGCGGTCATTCCACCACCCAGATTGGTTGCTGCAAGGCATCTTTAAACCTAGCGCAATTAAAAAACTATCTGCAAAATACTCCCAATTAATCATAACAGGAAGATATGATGTTTAAAATTAACAATAAATTCAAGGTAATTTTTACCTTTTTTTGCTTGAGTCTCACCCCCGGCGTCAGTCTTTTTTTCATGCAGGCAATAAATTACTATCATACCAGCATGGCTGAAGCTTCTAATCTGACATTTTATGGCAGTATTCCCGGATTAATCGCCTCTTTTGTTATGTTTAGCCTAGTGCTGAAAGCCGGATTCCGGCGGGCAATCATGGTAAATTACGGCATTTTGGCAATTTATTATTTTATTGCACCTTTTGTCAGTTCAGTGGATTTATTCAAGGTACAACTATTACTAACCTCAATTTCATTTGTAGCGGTTAAGCTGGTGATGTATACCTCGGTTAGTCTTTTGACCGATAATGAAAACTCCCACGCCCGAATGATTAACTTCATGGAGGGCTGTTTTTCAACTGGTGGAATTATCAGTACCTGGGTTATTGCCTACTTCATTGAACATTTCCCCAATCAATGGTACTATGTTTTTTGGGTATATTGTGGGTTAAGTCTGGTATTATTCCTACTGTGGGCATTATCGCCGTTTGATGAATCAGCATTGAAAACCGAAGAAGACCTGCCGTTATTAGAGCAATTGAAAGGCTTTAAAGGCATTCTAACTCCAGGATTGATTGTATTTTTAATCATGTTGCTGGCACAGGATTGGACTGAACAGGGGATCGGACAATGGACACCATTTTTCAATAATAGCGTATTACAACTACCGGCGGCGGTCGCATTGCAGGTTGCCAGCCTAGGAAGCATCGCTTCGGCACTCGGTCGATTCTGGGGGGCTTTTTTATTGAAATTTGTTCGCTGGCATAAGATGCTGATTATTAATCTAGTATTAACAATTATCTTCCTATTGTTTGTATTTGCCAATCTTAAAGAAGGCGCCGGAATGAATGCCAGCAGTATTTTTCATGCGCCGCTAATCGTGTTTGCCCTACCGGCAATTGGTATTTTTACCTCACCGCTGTATCCGACTTTGGCATCGCTATTAATGACCACCATGCCTAAAAGTAAGCACGCATTAGTTACCACCTTGCTGATTATTGTCGGCTATACTTTCGATACCATTGTAATCAAGGCTACCGGTGAATTATTTGACAAACTAGGCGGAATTGCTGCTTTCAAAATTGGATTAATCATTCCATTTTTAGTAATTTTGGCACTGGTTTACCCATATTACTTGCTGCACCGTAAGGCTGCCAAAGACAATTTTAACGAAGAATAATTTTAAGGAATTAATTATGCGTTTATTAGTCAATGAACAATTTGACCAGTTAGCTGCATTACTGGTTGTAAAACGAATTAGCGAACATCAACAAACCTCGCCGGAAAAACCCTTTGTTTTAGCTCTTCCGACCGGAGCAACTCCTAGCGGCATGTATCGTTATTTGATCAAATTTTATCAAGCCGGCAAAATCAGTTTTAAAAATGTTGTTACGTTTAATATTGATGAATATGTCGGTTTGGATAAAAACCATCCGCAATCATTGTGGCAGTACATGCAGGAAAATTTTTTCCGCCACGTTGATATTGATGCAGCAAACACTCATATCATGAATGGAGTTGCGACAGATCTAGCTGCCGAATGTGCCGGCTATGAAGCTAAAATTGCGGCTTATGGCGGCATTGATTTATTAATCGGCGGAGTAGGAATCAATGGACACGTTGCATTCAATGAACCCTATGCAACGCCAAGTTCACCGACGCGGGTAGAGACCTTGCAACACAGTACCTTTGTTGCGCACAAACATAGCTTTGGCAATGACATCGACAATATTCCACGGCAAGGACTAACTTTGGGGATGAAAACTATTCTTGAGTCACGCGAGATTATGATTTTGGCAAATGGAATTGCCAAAGCGCAGCAGGTTGCTCAAGCCGTTGATGGTGCAATTATGAATAGCTGCCCACTTAGTTTATTACAACTTCATCCTAAAACACTATTATTGTGTGACGAGCTGGCAACTTATGAGCTGAAAGTTAAAACCGTGAAATATTTTGCTTCGGTAAAGGATGAGTATCAGGAATTAGCAACAGACCTTGGTTAACACACGGTGCCGGAATTAGTTTTTCCGGCATCTTATTTTAAGAGGTTAAGATAAATTGAAAGCTTTTCAAACTCGTTTAATTTGCGAGAATAAAGTATTTAAATCTGTGTTTATTTTATGTCGTAGATGGTAAAGATGTGTTTCTATTGTATTTATGGATAGCTGCAATAAACTGGCAACAATTTTACTGGTTCTGAATTTATATTTATACAATAAAATTTTAAGTTCCATTAGAGTAGGCATACTATCAAAATAATCAAATATTTGCAGATAATTAAGAAATTTATCAATTATCACTTGCGGCGGTTTTGACTGGAAAAAATTTTGGTAAAATTTAAATAATTGCAGTAAGTCAACCTGATTGGTAATCTGATCACTGGTAGTAATGATAGCAAGAGCTTTTCCCTGCTGATTTAACAATGGAAATTTTTTCATATTATGAACTGCTAAAAACCCATCCGGTAAAATTGATAATTGATTTGAATCAAAGATAACTTCCATCCGCGCCCGAATTGCTTGTTCAAAAATCTCAATTCGCTCCGCCAGATTGCCCCACAAGTGACATATTTGCAAATCCAGATCCCGAACAGTCATGCCATAAATATCATC
This sequence comes from uncultured Neisseria sp., assembly GCA_964488065.1. Taxonomy (GTDB): domain Bacteria; phylum Pseudomonadota; class Gammaproteobacteria; order Burkholderiales; family UBA11063; genus Aquella. The sequence continues at coordinate 6,346 of CAZATM010000004.1, read as the reverse complement.
TGCCACTGAAAAACCAAGTTTGCTGACGTTAACTTGGTTACTGAATAGGTATTTGCCGGAATTTATATCTTTAAGGTGCGCAGAACCAGAGTAATGAAAAACAAAATTTTCAATAAAATTGATCCCCAGATTTTCATTATCAAATAATTTCATAACCCGTTACTTTAATATTTTATTCCTGTGCGATTTTAGCATGAAATGGACAGACTGGCTTCATGATTTTTTGGTGACAATTGCTATACTACTAACTGATAACATTATGGATTAGAGATCACGCGAACAACTACAATCATTTAAAAAAGGAACTAGCAAACATGAAAATTGAACATATTGCAATCTGGGTGAATGATCTTGAAAGAATAAAAGATTTTTACTGCACGTATTTTCAAGGAATCGCCAATCAAAAATATACCAATTTGACTAAAGGCTTTTCTTCTTACTTTATTAGCTTTGATTCAGGTGCACGGTTGGAAATCATGCATTCGGAAAATCTGGAGGGCATTCAACCCACAAACAAGCCACGGCTAGGATTTATCCATTTAGCGCTGAAAGTTGCTAGCAGTGAAACTGTAAACAACTTAACTGAGCGATTGCAAAAAGATGGTTACCAAATTATCAGCGCGCCGCGAACTACCGGCGATGGTTACTATGAAAGCTGTATCCTCGACCCAGAAGACAATCAGATTGAAATTACGGCTTAAGCGCTACTATAGGTTATATGCAAAATTTTGCAACCAAAATTTTCCATATACAAAATCATTTTGCGGATAATGATAAACTGCCTCACCATAAGAAGGAATATTTCTTCCGTTAATACCAATGTATTCAAAAATCGGTGTTGACCAGGTAACATACGACCATTGACCATTTGATTCAAGCGCTGGGCGATCATCCGATATAAAATTAATTAGTTGACCTTGATTATTAAAAATTAAACGCGCGGCAACGATGTACTTACCGGTATTGAATTTTGCCAATACCTGTAGTTCGTCGATTACTTCCCATGAGATATTGCTATCAATTAAAGATGCTGGAGCAAAACAACAGCGGTCATTAAGAATGGTCACCGATTCAGCTTTTGATAAAATCCCCCCAGATTTATCGATAATGTTATATAAATTCGCCAGTCGAACTTTCATAAATGCCACATCAGCATAATATTTATGATAAACCTCAACCTTTAATCCCATTAACTTGGTTGTCATAAAAAAATATCGTTGATTTTCAGTTATCTGATTATATTGAACACTGCAACCTCTCATTGCCGTACTTGAATTTCTTTTGTACATTTCCGTTTTAAATTTTAATTCAAAATTTTTTATCTCCGGTGCATCAATTACCCCACAATAAACCAGATATCGTTGAACGATACTGGGTAAATTTTTTATATCGTCATAACTAACTTTAGAATGCACTGCCCTAGATTTGCTGTTTCCAATACTTAACATCACATCGCTGTCAAACTGTTGCTTTAAGAAAAATCGTCTAAACATTTTTAATACTCCATGATATTGGTTGGTTAGGGTAAAGCAACAACTAATTATTAAAAATGGAACAATAGGTAAAACCTATAGTTCCCGTTATAGAATATTATTTATTCAGCGATATCTTCATCCCAAACCGTTGGATGACGCTGGATGAATTCTGCCATCAGCCGTTTAGGTTCATCCAAATCAAGATTGATTACTTCAACGCCACGACTGCGCATATAATCTTCGCCACCTTTGAACGTAATATTCTCGCCCATTACTACCCGCGGAATTTTATACAACAACACCGCACCGCTACACATATCGCAGGGAGATAAAGTCGAATAAATAGTTGATTTAGCATAATCCCGCGCCGTCAACCGTCCGGCATTTTTCAGGCAATCCATCTCGCCATGCAATACCGGATCTCCTTCCTGCATCCGCTTATTGTGTCCACGTCCGACAATTTTGCCATCAATAACCAAAACACTCCCAATTGGAATACCACCCTCATCCATTCCTTTTTGAGCCTCTTTTATCGCTTCATTCATAAAAAATAAATCCTGCTCAGGTGTGGTCATATAAGTCCTTTCAAAAATAAAAATTAAATACCCAAAAAAATCCCCCACTAAAATTAGTGGAGGATATCAATCAATAAAATTAATGCGGCCATTTCCAGTTAGTTTCTTCCGGTAAATCTACACCGTTTTCATAGGCATAGTCTTTACACTCCAGCCGCCGTTGTTTCAGCTTATTAATTACGTTAATAAATTGAGTTTTAGATGTCGCCGCCTGAGTTAAGGCATCAATTGCCAGCGTAAAGCGGTCAACACCATTTTGGATCGCCAATTCTAGCGGCGTATTAATTGAACCTTTTTCGCAATAACCGTGAACACTGAAGTTCAGATTATTTGAGCGATCGGCAATCATCCGTTTAACCAAATATGGATAACCATGGAAATTAAAGATTACTGGTTTATCCGCGGTAAAAATACGGATAAACTCGTCATCGGTCAAACCATGACCATGTTTATCTTCGGTTGATAGACGGAATAAATCAATAACGTTGACAAAACGGATTTTTAACTCTGGAGCCAAGCGATGCAATAAATCAGTTGCTGCCAAAGCTTCACAAGTTACAATATCACCACAACCGGCAATTACCACATCCGGTTCACCGCTGCAACTAGCCCAATCCCAAACGCTAACCCCTTCGGCACAATATTGGGTTGCTTTTTCAATCGGCACAAATTGGGCATGATTTTGTTTGTCCGATACAATCACATTAACATAGTTTTGACTACGGAAACAGTGATCTGCCATTGACAATAAAGTATTGGCATCGGGTGGGAAATAAATCCGCGTTACATCTGATTTTTTATTTACTACCACATCGACAAATCCAGGATCTTGATGGGTAAAGCCATTGTGATCTTGCCGCCAAACGGTTGAAGTCATTAACAAATTCAATGATGGAACTTTACGTCGCCACGGTTCGTGGTTTAACATATCGAGCCATTTACAATGTTGATTAACCATTGAATCAATTACGTGGGCAAATGATTCGTAAGTAGATAACAAACCGTGCCGACCGGTTAAGGTATAGGCTTCCATCCAGCCTTCGAGAGTGTGTTCCGATAACATTTCCATTACCCGGCCTTCACGGCTCAAGGCACTACCGTCCTCATCAATCGGCAGAATATCACCCCAGAAGCATTTTTCGCTGACTTCATATACCGCATGCAATTTATTGGAAGTATTTTCATCCGGACCAAACACGCGGAAACTCTGCATATTGCGACGCATAATATCGCGCATAAACTCACCTAATGGATAAGTATTTTCCTTTTTAGTCACTGCCGGAATAACATCTTTAACCCCATATTCGCGATAATCCGGCAAATCCAGTGTTCTAAACTCATCATAACCACCATTGGTTACCGGATGCGCACTCATCCGTTTATCACCGGTTGGCATCATATCCTGCAAATCAGCCACCAAGCGACCTTGTTTATCGAACAACTCTTCCGGTTTATAGCTTCTTAACCAGCTTTCAATCGCTTTAACACTGTCCTGCGGATTTTTGGCATCAATGGTAATCGGCACTTGGTGAGCACGCCAGAAGTTTTCAATCTTTTTGCCTTTGTATTCTTTAGGACCAGTCCAACCTTTAGGACTACGAAGAACAATCATCGGCCAGAATGGACGGTTGGTATTATTATTAACCCGCGCATCATGCTGAATTTGTTTAATCATCGCAATACATTGATCCATCACCGTTGCCATGGCTTCATGCATAACCAGTGGATCATCTCCCTCGACAAAAAACGGGGTATAGCCATATCCCTTGAATAGATTTTCCAACTCTTCATGTGAGACCCGTGACAAAATTGTCGGATTATTAATTTTATAACCATTCAAATGCAAGATTGGCAATACTGCGCCATCCCGACGAGGATTTAAGAATTTATTACTATGCCATGCGGTTGCCAACGGACCGGTTTCCGATTCACCATCACCGACTACCGCGGCGACAATCAGATTTGGATGATCAAATGCCGCACCGTAAGCATGTGATAAACTATAACCTAATTCACCACCTTCATGGATTGAACCCGGTAATTCCGGCGTACAGTGACTTCCTAAACCACCAGGGAATGAGAATTTTTTAAATAAGGTCTGCATTCCGGCTTTATCTTGAGTAATGTCCGGATACTTTTCAGTGTAAGAGCCTTCCAGATAAACCGGCGCAATTACTCCCGGCGCACCGTGACCAGGACCAGCCAAATAAATAACTTCGACATCATGTTTGATAATTACCCGATTCAAATGAGTATAAATAAAACTCAACCCCGGAGCGGAACCCCAGTGACCCAATAAACGCTGTTTAATTTGCTCGACCTGTAGCGGTTTTTCCAGTAACGGATTATCCCGTAAATAAATCATTCCCGCCGCCAGATAATTACAGGCACGCCAGAATTTGTTTAATTTGAGGGCTTCTTCGTGAGTGAATGCTGTTTTAGTAGCCATAGTAACCTCGAAAATTTAAGATGTTTTCTATTAGTCATAATAATAAAGAATCGCTATTATACCACAAATAATTTGTGGTTTATATCCGACAATTATTGCGCTGCAACAATTTCAATTTTTTCACCGTCAAATAACAAATATCCTCCAGCGGGATTATCTTGCCAATCTGGAATTTCAAAACGGGTTAATTGCGGAATTTTTGAATTGGCAATCGTAAAAATACCTGGTCGATGAGTATGTCCATGAATTACCCACGTTGCGCTTTTTTCTTCGGCGCAATCAACAATTGCCTCATTTACTACACAATAAATATAGTCCGGCTTACCATTGGGTGTCGTATGCGATTTTTGCTCTAACTGTTCTTTGATTTTATAACGCCACGCTAACGGCAACAACTTTAATAGAAAAATTGTCACCGGATTTTGTAAAATTCGTTTCATTTTTTGATAACCGGTATCTAAAGTACAAAAAGTATCACCATGGCTTAGGAGGGTAATGGTGCCATTTAAATTAATCGTGTATAAATCCGGAATAAGCGTGATGTTACATTTCCGGGCAAATTTTTTACCAAGCGCAAAATCATGATTTCCACCACGAAAATACACCCGGGTAGTGGTCGCAAAATTAGCTAACTGCCGCTCCATTTCGCCAATAAACGGGTTGTAATCATCATCCCCCAGCCAGTAGTCAAAAAAATCACCCAAAATATATAAGGCATCAATCGTGCCTTGCCATTTAGCTAATAGCGCATAAAATAACTGATTTTTATCGGGAGTATCCGGAGATAGATGTAAATCGGAAATAAAGATAATTTTCATAATGATTCGTTCAAATATAATAAAATGTTTAGCGCAGATTATAATACATTCATTTACGCAAGGAAATACTAAATGCTACGTAAAGTATTAAAAATGGGCGCACCGAGTTTATTACGACCATCACAAAAAATTTTAGCCGCCGAATTTAACACTCCGGAATTGCTCGCGCTGATTGAGGATTTGGTAGATACACAAAAACATTATGGCGGAGTTGGGATTGCAGCGCCACAAATCGGCATCAATAAACAATTGGTTATCATCGAATATTATCAAGCGAATATTAGTCGTTACAATGATATTGGCGATTGTCCGCGCCTAATAATGATTAACCCACAATTAACCCCGTTGGGGACAGATAATACCACTTATAATGAAGGTTGTCTGTCATTGCCGGGGCTGCGCGGTGAAGTGTCACGTCCGGAAAAGATTGGCTACCAATATTATGATCAACACGGCATTATGCATAGTGGTGAAACCGCTGGATTTCTGGCACGGGTAATGCAACACGAATGTGATCATTTAGCCGGAATTTTGTATCCGATGCGAATGAATGATATCAGCAAACTAGCTTTTATTGATTGACATAATAATATTGCAGTAAAAATACTTTCATTTGGCTAGTTTTATAAAAAACCCAGCCATATAATTATGGGCTGGGTTTAGACAATATTCGTGTCTAGATTAATTTATCATTGAACAAGTGTCCACGCTTGATCCCATGCTAAACCAGTGCCTGGTGCATAGTAGCTTGAAGAACCATTACACCATGCAGTGTATGGCCATCCTTTACATTCGTACACGTGTCCATTACTACCATAAACCCTATTTCCAGCTTGATAACTGCCCAATCCGCTTGGATAAGTTTGATATGCTGCGGGGCTAGGAGTCGGACTAGGTACAACACTTGGGCTCGGACTAGGAACCGGTGACGGACTTGGCGCTACGGTCGGAACCGGACTTGGGCTCGGTTGCACTTTAGCTGCAAAAGTCATCGCGATAGTTTGGTTCTTGCTGATTGTACTGCTATTG
>CAZATM010000003.1:0-5130 GCA_964488065.1 uncultured Neisseria sp. | reverse complement strand
TCAAAAACCGATGGTGATCGGCAAGGGTGGTGAAAAACTCAAAAAAATCTCGATTGATTCACGGCTGGATATGGAAAAGCTTTTTGATTGCAAAGTCCATTTGGAAATTTGGGTAAAAGTCAAAAGCGGTTTTGCCGATGATTTGAAATTCCTGCAACAGTTTGAATAACCAGTAACAAATAAAAAGGGTTCGCTATAGCGCGAACCCTTTTTATTTGTTACTGTCAATCATGGTGGTGATTTGTTGGTATACTTTGGTGTTATTACCAGTGTGTAACTTGGCAATTTCTTTTAAACTATCTTTATAGGTAGGATAAGAAAGTAAAAACTTATTTATGCTCACTTTTGCTTCATCGGTTTTTCCATAAACTACATCCATAATTATATGATTCATTAAATACACTGGATTTGGATTGGTAGTTAGTGCGCGATTTAGAATCATGTAGTAGGTGTCAAACATTTTATTGTTTTGTGGTGTTCTATCAACCATTATGATATTATTGAGTAACATATAATCAGCAACATCATCAAAGTATACATTACGGTATGATTGGCTGTAGACGTTCATAATATTATAATTCATGTTATTTATTGAATAGTTTTTTGGCTTTTTCATTTGTGAAAGTATTAATAGCGAATTTATATTATTGGCAAGTATTATAGAGCTAATTATGGTCAAGGAAAGCAAACTTATTTTTAGTTGTTTGCTATTTTTTATTTGTAGAAAAATTTGATCATATGTGCCAAAAATTAGTATGAAGGGAATAAATATATTGCCAATAAACAACGGGTATTCAAATAATGAATGTGTTAAAACAATTAAACCAATACCTATTGGAAGAATTTGTTGTGATGCTTCAAGCTTATATAAATGCCAAAATTTATAAGTAATGAAAATACAAAATAAGCTTGTCCCAATTATGCCAGTAGTTGCAAGAAATTCTATAATTATGTTGTGGGAGTTGGGTATATTTCCAAATTCGAGCATCTGCCATGGAATATTGAATGGTAAGGGGGTGGTAATAAAATTACCATAAAAATTATGCCAACCTACGCCAATTATTGGGTGATGGATAAACATAAGCAGTCCTTTTACCCAAATATAATAGCGTTGGGTAACACTGCCACTTTTTACTGACTCGTTTCGAGCCGCGTTGGTTATATTTAAAGGTTCATGCACTAATGAAGATAATTGGTTAAGCAAGTTTAAGATAGAGGCAGAAATGAAAAAAAGTGCCAACATAATAAAACAACTAATTAATAAATGACGTGCTAACTTTTTAGAATTCGGTTTTTTACGCAAAAATAGTCCGTAGATAAATAAGACTATCGGATATAGTATTGCGGTGCGACTTTGTGAAAAACCAATAAAAAGACTAATAATAAATGTTGTAAAAAAGTAGAAAATTTTTGAATGGCTTTTATTTGAGTTATGGAATAAATAAATGTTGGCAATGATACCCCATCCCAGAATATCGGCAAGATTATTAGGCTGTCCGATACCGCCGACTATTCGATTATAATCAGGCATACTAAAAATATTCCAGTCTTGGTAAAAAAGTTTGTCAAAACCAAAAAACTGAATATGAGAAACTTTGTAGTCTAGGTGTAGTAATTGAAAGGTGCTCTCAACTATTTGAAGATAACAGCTTATAATAACTACGATAGCGGTAATAGTATAAAACTTCTGCCGAGATATTGTTGAATTGTCTATTAATAAGATCGCAATAATGGATAATGCTAATACGCTTATGGGATTTATGTATGGGGCTAGATAGCTAGGTTGTTTAATTGCATACTGTAAGGCTAAGAAAAAAACAAAGATCATTAATAGGAAAGCGGTATAACTAACCTGAAATAGTTGTTTCTTTTTTTGATTAAAAAGCAAAATATAAATTAAAAAAATACAGAAGAACACTGAAACATATTCTGAAAAAGTATTATAACTGCTTGCCAATGTCCTTGTGCTAAAGGTTGCTGACATAGGAAGTATAAATAGAAATGCTATTGCTAGTTTGTTTGTGATGTTTATTAATTTTGGCATGAATGTACAAATCTGAATATAGAAATAAAACAGCTGGAAATTATCCAGCTGTTTTAAATTTTTTAGATATATTTTAGGCTAGCTAAAGAGATATCGAAAATAAAACTTCAACCGCTTAGTTTGAACAACCAGCAGACGATGGTGTCATTGCAATCATATCTGAACTACTAACTGAACAGCCCCAATTTACAACACCAGTTGTTGCATTTGGATTTGCTTTTAAAGTTAAAACTTTACCGCTAAGAGCAGAATCGGAAAATGTAAATACAATATCACCATTCGTTCCAACTGCAATACTTCCATATTTAGCTGTTTGACCGGGAGGTACACCTGGTGAAGTCGCCGTACAATTACCCATGCTACCGCCTGCATTTTGAGCGCATTCAGCTAATGCTGTTTGGTATGGACCAGCCATTTGGAACGCTTCCGAAACTTTAGCACGATTCAAATAATTTGAATAAGCTGGAATCGCAATTGCTGCTAACACGCCGATGATCGCCACCGCAATCATCAACTCAATAATTGTGAAACCTTTATTTGTTGTTTTCATGATAGAACCCTTTATATAAGAAGAAAAATTTAAGCAAAACATAAACCACAGTTTTAGCTCTTCTACCGATATTGTACAAATTTATCATCAATTTGTATAGGGGGTTAGAAAAAAAAGATCAAGTTTAGTTATGGTTTTAATGTTGCGATTTATGTATTATATTGAAAGTTATTAAGTTTATTAGGTTTTACTTAAGTTTTGTTAAATGTTGTGTTTTATTGCCTAAGTTATCAATTCGTCGCGCAGCCTGATGATGGTGAAACCTTGTTAGTGGTAACAATGGTGCCATCAACGTAACAATTCCAGATTATATTGCCGCTCGGGTTTACCGTTGGAGTAAATCTAATTGTGCCACCATTAAGGTCGCTACCGGCAGAGGACGTGAATTGAAAGGTGATTTGTCCATTGGTGACGCTGGTAACATTACCATATGTGCCATTTTGTAACGCTGGAATTCCCGGAGTACTGGCATCGCAGCCAATTATGCTTTCGCCGCCATGATTTTGCACACATTCAAAAATACCGGTTTGGTAAGGTGCCAGCATTCCAATTGCTTCAGCGGTCTTGGAGCGGATGATATATTGGCTGTAGGCTGGGATTGCAATTGCGGCTAACACACCAATAATTGCAACCGCAATCATTAGTTCGATGATGGTAAATCCGGTGGTTTTCATGGAGGTATCTCATTCTCTTAATACATGCAATAGTGAGGCTTTTTCATTAATGTTTTTATTATGCTGTGATAATTTTATACTAAAGTGCAGAATTATAGTGGAAATAATGCGGGTGAATGGTGAAATATTTTATTGCGATTGGTACAGCTTCAAAGTGTTTTTTAGTAAAACCACAACTAAAATATGGTAAAATTCGGCTGATTATCTTGGGCATGTCGCGCAACAATATGTGGCGCTAAGGCTTAGTAATCATAATGGGTGTATTGTTGGCGCCTCAGCCACTCGATAAAAGGCGATTGTGGTCGTAATTGTCAGGGTGATTAGGCATTTAACTTTTTCTGGGAATTAATGTTATGAAGAAATTTTTTGCAGTTTTGCAACAGGTCGGGCAATCGTTAATGCTCCCTGTCGCGCTATTACCTGCTGCCGGGATATTACTGGCATTGGGGACGGCGTTTCAGAATCCGGCGATGTTGCAATATCTGCCGTTTTTGGGTGTGCACTGGTTTCAGGCACTAGCCAATTATATGTCGCAAGCCGGAAGTATTGTCTTTGCCAATCTACCGGTTTTATTTTGTGTTGGGGTTGCCGTAGGTATCTCCGGTGGTGAAGGTGTTGCCGCGTTAGCTGCGTTGGTCGGTTTCCTAATCATGAATGTGGTGGTTGGGATTGCCAGCGGAGTACCGGGAATTGGTGATTTAATCAAACCGGATGCTTCTCCTGCCTATTCATTGGTTTTGGGTATTCCAACTCTGCAAATGGGGGTGTTTGGCGGGATTATCATGGGGATTATTGGTGCCAAACTCTACAAAAAATACTACGATATTGAATTGCCGTCATATCTTGGGTTTTTTGCCGGTAAACGTTTTGTGCCGATTATTACTGCGGTATGGGCAATCATTATTGGTCTGATCCTATCTGTGGTATGGCCTCCGATTGGACATGCAATTAACTGGTTCTCCAATTCAATGGTTAGTGCCAATTTGACCTTGTCAGCGTTTGTCTTTGGGGTGATTGAACGTGCCTTGATTCCATTTGGTTTGCATCATATTTGGTACAACCCGTTCTGGTATCAATTTGGAACGTATGTTTCGGCATCAGGTCAACAAGTTCATGGTGACCAATTAATGTTCTTTGCGCAAATGAAAGACGGTGTACCGTTTACTGCCGGAACTTTCATGACTGGTAAATTCCCATTCATGATGTTTGGTTTACCGGCTGCTTGTTATGCAATGTATAAAGAAGCGGCACCAGAGAAGAAAAAAGTAGTTGGAGCATTAATGTTCTCTGCTGCATTAACTTCATTCTTAACCGGGATTACTGAACCGGTTGAATTTAGTTTTGTGTTTGTGGCACCATTCTTATTTGCCATTCACTGTATTTTTGCCGGATTATCATTTGCCGTGATGCATGTCCTTGGTGTACATATCGGGATGACGTTCTCGGGTGGTCTGATTGACTTCTTGTTGTTTGGGGTGTTGCCAAACCGTACTCCATGGTGGTGGGCAATTGTAGTTGGTGTGGTTGTGTTTATGCCGTTATACTACTTTGGTTTCCGTTACGCAATTCGTAAATGGAATATTCCAACTCCAGGGCGTGAGGGTAAAACCGAAGTTGAAGAAGACCTTGATCAGCACGAAAGTGATCCGGATGGCTATCATCATGCTGCAAAAGTAGTTGCTGCTTTTGGTGGGTTTGACAATATTAAAACCCTAAGTGCGTGTATTACGCGTTTGCGGATTGAAGTAATTGACAAAACCAAAGTAAATAAAGGTCAATTAAAACAATTGGGTGCTGCCGGAGTATTGGAAGTTGGAAATAACTTGCAGGCAATTTATGGAACTCGTGCCGAAATTATCAAA
>CAZATM010000002.1:0-4295 GCA_964488065.1 uncultured Neisseria sp. | reverse complement strand
ATATTCTCCTTTGTTCTAGTCTAGCTTGGATTAAGACTTATTCCGATAACTGGTCGTTATTAGCGGAATTTCGGTATAATTACTATCCATAAAATGTGGTAAAAATCGGCTGGTTTTACTGCTAAAAAATCTTTTTTGTTGTTTTTTCAGTAGGTTAAATATGAGTTACAATTATCCGGTAAATAATTTCTACCAATTGGCAGTAAATAATGCTCGCAGTGTGCCCAATACTGTTGCAATCTATGAGGAAGAACTAAAAATAACTCATCGCGAGTTTTTGGCAAAAATCGATCAAGTTGCGGGATTTTTAAATTCTATCGGGATTGGGGCTGGCGATAAAGTTGGGCTGATAATGAGTAACTGCTGGCAATATGCCGTTAATTATTTTGCCTTGAGCCGTTTGGGTGCAGTCGCCGTTCCGATCAATAATTTTCTGAAACATGACGAATTGGCATACATTTTAAATGATGCGCAGACTAAATTATTATTTGCCTCTGCTAAATATGCGCCGGAAGTTCGGGATTTATTAACCGCCACTGAGATTGAAAAAATTATTTGGGTTGATGGTGCACCATTAACTAATGAGCGCAATTTAGATTACAGCCAGATTTATCAGCAAAGCTATCCACAACCAAGTAATGAATTGCCGCAATTAGATGATTTGGCAATTTTAATCTATACTTCGGGTACTACCGGCAAGCCCAAAGGCGCAATGCTTAATTATCGCAATTTATTATCAATCATGTATGGTGGCATCGAACATTATCGCTTCAAAGATGGTCAGGCCAAATTAATTTGCTATTTACCGATGTTCCATTCTTTTACCTTGGCGGTAACTTTATTATTACCGTTAGCTAACAAAAGTGGGGTAGTGATTGTTCGCTCAATCAGTTCGAAAAAAGATTTTAAGAATTTATTAAAATTAGTTCTGGTTCATCGCGTGCGTTATTTTGCCGGTGTTCCGGATATTTTTAGCGCGATGGCGCGCGCTAAATTGCCATGGTATTTCCATTGGTTTCATAAAGTGCGCGGTTTTGTTTCCGGAGCCGCTCCGTTATCGGAAGATGTTATCAAGCGCTTTAGTGCCAATTTCAAGCGTGGGACATTATTGCAGGGCTACGGCTTGAGCGAGTGTGCTTCGGGAGTTTCGCTAAATAAGCCATGGGCAAATAAGTTTGGCTCGGTGGGCACGGCACTGTTAGATTTTCAGATTGAATGTTTTACTGACGATATGACTCAGTTGCCACGCGGTGAGACTGGTGAGATTTGTATCAAGGGCGATTGTGTTATGCTGGGTTACCATAATCGACCGCAGGACACAGCTGAAACTTTGGTTAACGGCTGGCTGAAAACCGGTGATATTGGCTACGTTGATAACGATGGCTTTGTCTTCATTGTTGATCGTAAAAAAGATTTGATTATCCATAAAGGTATGAATATCTATCCACGCGAGATTGAGGAATTTTTATATACCCATGACAAGGTAAATGCTTGTGCGGTGATTGGGGTTAAGGATATTGAAGCCAATGAGGATCCGGTGGCCTATATTGAATTGAAAGAAGGCGAAACTACAACAGAGAAAGAAATCAAAGCCTTTTTGAAACCGTTACTGGCGCCATTCAAGCAACCGCGTAAAATTTATTTTATTGATAAAATGCCCCGCAATGCTACCGGTAAAATCTTGAAACGTGAACTTCGTGAGTTAAAGCGCGAATAGTTGACTAATTGAGTATTTTTTGCTGGTTTGTTGCTATTTATCACAAGGCTTATTCGGTTGCTGTGTTTGATAATTTACTGAAATAATTAATTAAAATTAATTACTCGCTTGCGGTTGCAGCGAGTTTTTTAATTTTCACCTAAATATCTTGCTAGTATTTGTAATTGTTGCGGTTAAAATAGCTGTTGTTACCAATTAATAAATTATTTTAGGGGAACAACTATGAAAAAACTGCTGGTAGCTATTTTAGGTATTTATGTCCCGCTTACTTTTGCCGATGGCAATGTTAATGCGACTTATATTAACTCATCGGCATTCATCCAAGATCCATATATTTCATTAACCAGTGGCGGTGGTCTGCGTTCAATTAGCGAAAGTCAGGTTGCAACGCAAAATGCCGCACAAAAATTATTTAATGATGGGACATGGAATGTTTACGGAACTGCGGTTGCGCAGTATTCTGGAAGTAGTGCGTTAGTTGCACCGAATTATGGCTACGGAGCCAATGTCTTTGGTCAAACTGGACAGCTTGATGGGTTCTCGGTCGGTGGTCTATTTACCATTCAAAACCCTTGGGGTGCCACCAATATGAACGGCGCCTACACCGAGAATGGTCTATTTATTCCCTCCAATTCCGAAGTTAATATGACGGAAGCTTTCCTAGAGTATCAACACTCGAATATTGTCCAAGCCGATATTGGGTTAATTGGAATAAATAATAGCCCGTGGCTGGCACCGAATTATATTGGTAATATGGCAGCGCCACTGGCAACTTATCAAGGTGCGCTAGTTAATATTCATCCCGGTGGTGGCTGGTTGATTACTGCATTAGGATTTAATGCGGCCAACCTCATTGGTGAAAACGGCGGTTTTACCGGTCGGACACTTTATAATAAGAGTTACTCAGTGGGTGGCGTGTTTTTGCCGACAACCAAATCTGATACCTCTAACGGTACGGTTGCATTGGGTGCCAACTATTCCGCGTGGAATAATAATTATAATTTTCGTTTATGGGGCTACCAATTTGATAATTATGGTACTTTGCTTTATGGCGATACCAGCATTAAATTTAATCCGGTTGAAGATTTAGGCTTTTCGGTAGCATTGCAAGGCGGTACTGATAACAGCATGACTGGGGGGAATAATAGCAATGCTTTTAGTAATCCAGCCGACCAATTGCAACCAACCGGACAAATCTCCAGCAGTTTTGCCGGGGTGCAGGGTGGTTTGACTTATAAATGGTTGGGGGTCAATTTGGCCTACAATACCATTTGGGCTAATCAAAATAACTCTTGGGGGAGCGGAGCGGTCATTTCACCATACACCTATGGTGCGGCAACCGATCCGTTATACAGTACTCCTTATATGATGGGTTTAGTTGATATGGGAACTGGTGGTAGCGCCTATAAGATTAGCGTACCGTTAACATTTTTGAGTGGCAATATGACGATTTCGCCGGCATTTACCCAATTTTATACCAATCCCAATTCACCATTCTATGGCACCAAAGAATATGATTTAACTGTTAACTATGCGGTTCCCCAAGTTAAGGGCTTGAATTTGTTTGCTGCTTACGCTTACCAATCGGTACCATTTGCCAGTCAGGGTAGCGGTAGTGGCCTGCCGGGAAGTAGTTATGTTACTCAGTTATTTGCCAGTTATCTGTATTAATTCCATTTATATAGGACTCAACATGAAGAAGAAATTATTGCTATTATTAGTCGGTGTTTGCAGTAGCAGTTTTGCACTTAAAACGGTCAATCTTAGCCAACAGGTTTATACTTGTAATGGGCAAAGAATTACCTTGGCAACCCCGGAATCAGTGATTGAAATGAATTGTAAAGTTAAGAAGATTAAACAATCCAGTGAGCCGGTATCACGGACAGTTACCTCAATCAAAGGTAATAATAATCTTGTTGTTACCGATGATGATCCAGATGTGGCTAATTTGCAGAAAGTCATATTTACTGCCGATAACGACCAGTTGATGTACTGCTATTATCAAAACAACGTGCTGAAAAAATGCAAAGTGAAAGTAGTTAAGAAAAAACCGGCGGTTAGTGCTGGTAAATAAACTTTTGGCGGTAAAAAAAGCTCATCGTAGTGATGAGCTTTTTATTTAGAATGTCATAGGGATTCAGTAATCCGGCGCTTATACCGGTATGGCATAGAGATCATAATCTTTGGCATCGATGATTTTTACATCAATAATATCGCCGACTTGAATATCTGGGTATTGTCCCATATTTTTGATATAAACCAAACCATCAATTTCCGGAGCGTCATATTTACTGCGACCCGTGATAATTTTACGGCTAACCTCATCAATGATAATCGGTAATGTTAAACCAATTTTTGTTTGAGATTTGGCGAGGCTAATCGCTTGCTGATGCTGCATAAATCGGTGATAACGCTGCTCCTTGACTTCTTCGGTAACCGGATTCTCCAATTCATTGGCAGTTGCACCTTCAACTGGTGAATATTTAAAGCAGCCAACTTTGTCTAATTGGGCTTTAGTTAAAAAATCGAGCAGTAATTGAAAATCCTCCTCAGTTTCACCGGGAAAGCCGACAATAAA
>CAZATM010000001.1:0-16198 GCA_964488065.1 uncultured Neisseria sp. | reverse complement strand
GCAAAACCGGTATTCAGATTGATATAGACTGGAGATAGAGTATCAGCTGCTGCTGGTACAGTGGCATTATCTGCATAGGCACTAACAGCCATACCGGCTAGTAAGGCGATGAGTAGTTTTTTCATGGATCCTCCAATTGTTGTTGAATTTTATAGTTAATTCAGTCACTAACTTGATTTTAGTATGAAAGATCTGGCTTTGTCTATAGGAAAATTTTCCTATTGACTTGACACATAGTAGAAAATTTTTAGCTATTGTAAATGTAAATCAATTGGATATATCGAGTGCTGGCTATTAGTTGTTAGTTTGAGAGGTATAAGAATTTACACCCGTAAAATTCTTGAAATGTTGTAAAATACCTACAGAATTTATTTTAGGAGTCATATAATGAATCTCAGTTTCAATCAACCAATTCGCCAAGCCGTAAGTGCAACGCTCGATGAATACATAAATAGCTGCCAATTAATGAGTCAGGCATTGGGGATTTCTCAGGTGCTGCTTGATAAAGAAAATCAGATTGTTTTTGCCAGCCCTGCCTTTGCGCAGCAATTTAATTTTAGAATAGAAGAATTAATTGGAGAAAATTTCAATCATAAAATGGCGGGAATTTTTTCGTCAAGCGGGATTAAACAGTTGGACATTGTGCATGCGCAGATTATTACCAAAAACCATCGGCGAATTTATCTTGAAGTTTGTAAAAAAAATACTTTGGTTGAAACACATATTAGTCATAAGGCTCCGGTATTTGATCAAAAAGGGGAGTTATTATGCTTGCATATCCAATATAAACCCTTTACCATTGCCAGATTAGCTAATTTGGGTGCTAAATTTCATAAGTTGGAAGGCTATTATCCATTAAACCGCGATGGATTTGCACAAGTCGAACTATCTCGGGTTCAGCAGATGATTATTTATTTATATGTTCGCAATTATTCTTATACCGAGATTGCTGCATGGATAACCCGGTTTAGCCATCAAATTTCGCCGACTGCAGTCAATAAACAGTTGTTAAAATTAAAAACAATATTTAATGTCGATAGCAGTGACGCCCTAAAAGATGTCTCATTTAAATACGGCTATGATGTAGCGGTACCGGTAGAATTTCTTCCGGAAGGAATTCATGACATTACTGAAGATGCGTTTGATTTATGGCTGTGTTAAGCTCAAAGAGTTGAGAAATAAGTGTCAAGAATGCTACACGCGGCGAGCTGGTCAAGCTTGCCTTTTTGTGCTTGTCCATAAACGCCTTGTTCTTTCAGTAGGCTATCGGCATGCGCCGAGCTGAAATCCTCATTAATCAAGGTCACTGGCAGCGAAAATTTTCTGCCGATGCGATTGGCAAAATTATTGATGGTATTTATCAGTTGAATTTTTTGCGGATTATCACTGGCATGCGGAATTCCAACTACCAGCATGGTCGGTTGCCACTGGGTTACAATCTCCGCTAGTTGATCAATTTTAACCCACATTCCGTCACCGCTGATGGTCGTTAGGGGATGGGCGATTTTAAGCAATGTATTGCCAACCGCGACCCCAATCCGCATATCACCATAATCAAATGCCAGTATGGTTTGTTCTGTTTCAGGCATTGCCGGAACCGTTGAAATCAAAAAATGCTAAATTGCTGATTCCGCTTAAACGCAGCGCTTCCTGATAGCGCGCTTGCGGTTCAATATCCGCCAGCAAGTGTTCGGCGATTCCATCCAATACCAGCCAGCTATTGGCACGCACTTCGCGTTCCAATTGAAAACTGCCCCATGAACAATACCCCGCTGCCAACATATATGGTTGAACCTTGTCTTCCTGCGCCATTTCTTCAATTTTTTGCCGGCTGCCGGTTAGCGTTAAGCCCCGTAAATCCGGGGTTTGATGAAGTACAAATCCGGTGTTATGTTCAACCGGCCCACCAAAATGTAGCGGAATATGTCCCCATTGATTTTTGAATTTGGTAAATCCAAATTCGTCAAGATGTTTGGTTTCAGGGATGTTGCGGTTGATAATTACACCAACTGCCCCGCTGATATTGCTATGTTCGGTGATATAAATTACACTCCCGCCAAAAACCTGATCCTGCATAGATGGCATCGCCACCAAACACTTCCATTTGTAGTTATCACTCAATTCAATTTGCATGTATTTTCTCCGTCTCTCAAATGCGGACTTTATCGTCCGGCAAAAATAAAATTCCCGTGCTATTCATCATTCTGATTACTCTCGACTTGCCGGATGGCTTCAACCAGATTTACCGTCACCACCGTCGAGACACCTTTTTCCTGCATCGTTACCCCCACCAATTGATCTGCCATTTCCATCGCCAGCCGGTTGTGTGAAATATACACAAACTGGGTTTTGGTGGCTAATTCTTCTACCAGTTTGCAGAAGCGTCCGGTATTGGCATCATCCAGCGGTGCATCGACTTCATCCAGCAAACAAAACGGTGCCGGATTGAGGCTAAATAACGCAAAAATAAAACTCATTGCCGCCAGCGCTTTTTCACCACCGGATAACAAATGAATAGTGGTGTTTTTTTTACCCGGTGGCTCGGCAAAAATTTGCATTCCTGCCTGTAAAATATCGCCATCGGTTAATGCCAGCCGGGCATTCCCGCCGCCAAACAACGTTCTAAAATAAACCACAATCGCCTGATTCAATGCATCAAAAGTGGTTTGCAATAATTTACGGGTTTCATTATCAATCTGCTCAATTGCCTGAGTCAAGGTGGCAATTGCGGTAGTCAAATCTTCAATTTGTAACATCAATTCGCGTTGGTGTTCGCGGGCGATTGCTAAATCTTCAATCGCTTTGAGATTAACTAAACCCAGCTCGCCAATTTGCTGCTCCAGCTCGCGGCAATGGTTTTGTACCGCCAGCAGCGATTGGGTATTATCAGAGGCTAATTGAGATAAATCGTTGGCACTAATTCCCAAGTTGCCAAATTGTTCCTGATAAGTCGAGAGCAGAATATTTTGCTCCTGCTCGCGAAAGCGAGTTTGGTTGATCCGCTCCAAATTGCGCTGATAATTAGTATTTAGGGTCGCTGCCGAATTTTTCAAGCGGACAATCTGCGTCGCTTCATCATCCAGTTTTTTCTGGATCGTTTGCATTTGGGTCGCAACTTCGGCAATTTTAGCTTGCAGGGTCACAATTTCCTGTGCCTGTTCATTGCTGTTAACGCTCTGCCGTTCATTGCTCAGTTCATTGAGTTTTTCTTTGGCTGCACTTAATTGCAAGCGTTTTTCGTCAATCAGTTCTGCGGCATGTTTCTTTTGCTGCAATAACAATTGGTTATCAATTATCAGTTGATTGGAGTGATTATCACACTCCTGTAATTTATTTTTTGCCAATTGCAATGAGGTTTCGCGGTCAAGTTTAGCTAACTGAATATCCTGAGTATTACTGATTAATTGTTCGCTGGCATTGCGCTTTTGTTCGACCGTTTGTTCCAGTTCGCCAATTTCTTGTTGCAAATGCTTGATTTCCTGCTCCAATAAGCGACTTTCTTCGGCAATCCGTTCCTGGTGGCGCTGGGATTGAACATAAATCTGTTCCTGCTTGGTAAATTCGAGCTGCAAATCATGTTTTTTAGTGACTAAACGGCTATGTTTGGTATTCAAACTAGTCACATCATTATTTAAGCGCTGAACTTTATCCTTAGCTTGTGCCAGTGCTTGCTCCAACTCATCCATTTGCCCGGTAATTTGGTCATGACGCAATTCTTCTTCCGCCAACTGTTGCTGATAGACCAAAACATTATCGCTGCGACTATGGGCGTTGTAAATGACATAATCGCGGGTAGCCAAATGTCCACTTGCGGTAACACCAATCATTCCGGCGCTTAGTTGTTGGCGGTTATCAAGATTATTCAGCAGTTGGTAGTTATTCAAATATGAATAAAGCTGGCTTAACCGCGGATCGGTGATGGTTACATACTGACTGAGGCTGTCGTGATTGATCGCTGGCGCCGGCTCTGAATTTAACAACCATACACCTTGGAGCGCACTGGAAATATCGTTAACTTCAGCCAAATCGGCAATCAGTTTGCAGGATAGAATATCGTTTAATGCCGCTTCGATGGCCCCCTCGTAACCGGCGGCAACTTTTAGCTGCTGCCATAATTCTTCCCGCTCGCCATCATCTTTGAATGTTAAATCGGTTTCGCGGTCAGATAGTAATCCGCGTAGCGTGGTTAATTTGGAATCGCTGGCAAAATACAGTCGCTGTAATTCGGTATTATCGTTATTTAGCTGAGTCTCCGCGCTGCGTGCCTGATCCAGTTCGGCCTCACGTTCCTGACGAATTATTTCATTGGCCAGCAAGTCTTCTTCAACCAGCGTAATTTCTTCACGCAGGAAATGGTAGTTTTCACTGAAATCAATCCCTTGTCCTTCGTGCTCCAATCGACTCAAGCGCGCAGTCAAGGTACTTTTTTGCTGGGTTTTGTGTTTGAGGGTGTTTTCAAGTAAATCCAGTTCATGGCGCGCTAGGTTGAGGCTGTCTTGCTCGCGTGCCACCTGAGAGCTAATTTCGTCATATAATTCCTGCTCCCGTTCAACTTTAAGTAGCCGTTCTTCGCGGATTATGGTTAGTTCGCTTAATTCATCTTGCTTATTTGCCAGTTGTTCTTCAATATTTTCAATCTGCAAATCTAGTTCGATGAGTTCCTGATTAACTCGCTCTTCGCGTTCAATTAACGCACTTGATTCGCTTTCAAAGCGTTTTAATAAATCACTGTAATGTTTGTAACGTTCCTCAACCCGCGCCAGCAGCGTTCGCTGTTCATTGAATAATTCCATTTGGGTTTGCAGTTCAATTTCCAGCGCACCCTTGTGTTCCTGATGGAGGTTTAATTCGCTATTGACTTCCTCCAGTTGATAGCCCAAAACTTTTAATTCATCTTCACAATGGCGGATTAACTGGGCGGTTTCCAGCAAAATTTTATCGGCATCCCTAACTTTGATTGCTAACGCCAACAATTGTTGATCTTTTAGTTGCTGACTTAATTGTTGATGAACTAAGGCAACCTGCGCTTGTTCCTCAAGGGTTTCTAGTTGCTTGAAAATTTCGCTGTTGATATCTTCGAGGCGCTGTAAATTTTCGCGGGTATCATTCAACCGTTGCAAAGTTTCCTTGCGGCGTTCGCGGTATTTGGATACACCGGCCGCTTCTTCTAAAAACAGGCGCATTTCTTCCGGACGCGATTCAATAATCCGGGTAATCATTCCCTGCTCAATTACCGCATAGCCTTTGGTCCCAACGCCGGTACCCAAAAACAGCTCGGCAATATCTTTACGCCGCACCTGCTGATTATTAATGTAATAACTGCTATCACCCTGCCGCGAGAGTACCCGTTTGATCGAAATCTCATTATAGCTATTCCATAAGCCAGATAATGTTTGTGCCGAATTATCAAAAATCAGCTCGACACTGGCACGGGATACCGCCTTGCGTTTCAATGAACCGTTAAAAATCACATCGGTCATATTTTCACCGCGCAACTGGCGGGCAGACGATTCGCCCAAGACCCAGCGGGTGGCATCAATTACATTGGATTTACCGCAGCCATTGGGTCCGACAATGCCAACCAATTGTCCGTGGATATTAATTACGGTAGGATCAACAAACGACTTGAATCCGGCTAATTTTATTTGCTGTAACTTCATTAATTTTCCATTAATCATTTCTAAGCCGCAGTTATATTTAACTACCAGAAATGGATTTAGCTTTTAAAAACAGGCGGATATTATAACAGAATTGGATGGTGGCGACCAGCAAAGACAAAACCAGCCACATTGTTATGGCTGGTTTGTTTTACAAGGAAGTGTTACTATTTTATCGAACCAGAGACCGTATAGACACCATAGTATGGCGTAGTGCCGCTATACAATGTCCCGTCTAAGGTAACTTCAGTACCATCCGACCAACTTAGCAAAGTTTTATTATCGCTGCTGGTATAATCATTGCGGACACAACTTTCAGTTACACATCCTAACCCAATCTTCTGCCGAATGGCACCATTGATACCACTGCTGCTGCTATCGGCATAATTATCTTCGTTGAAATGTTGGGAATCAATCCGAACATAGAAAGTTTTTCCATTATACATTGCCAGATAAATTTCTTTAACTTCATATTCACTTGTAACACGGTAATATTTATCAAAATGGCGGTTTAAACTGGCTTTTATGGAATTAGTAGTATAGCTTGTTGTAGCTGGATCAAACATAATGTCAGTTTGATCAGAATCGCCGGAATTCCAGTTACCATAATAACGGTTTTTAAATAATTCCAGTGATTCAATGCTAACTTCATAAGGGTACCACTCATAATGGTTGTTGCCGGTACTGTTATAATCAAATTTACTATCAACCAAGGTGTTCCAGCGATCAGTATTATTGTATTGAGTAGCAAATTCATTGCCATTTTCATGTGACAAGCTGTAAATATCATCACTACTCATGGTTATATCTGAGTTGGTTTGTGTATATTTTATCTGTTTGGTAACTGAATCATAACCGATACTTTCTGCACCATAGCGATTCACATTGTAACCGGTTGTCGAAGCATAGGGGATTTCCAATGAAATTAGTGCAGACTCAATCGTTTTATCTTTTTTATTAATTATACATGACGCATTTATCTTGATAATTCCAACTGCGGGAGTACTGGATGAGGTTAGGCGATTGAAAACCATTTTATCCAAGGCACAATCACCGTTATTTCCGGTATCACTGTTAAAACTGCTGCCAAGAAATGGATTTGACGAGGCAAATAAATTGGTATTTACTAAAGTATACAGCTCCTGATTGGTTAATGGTGCCATATAAGTTTTAAGATTGGCCGTCAAATTTGTTCCGACTGTATCGTAAGTTTCATTCATCTTTTTAACTGCAGACAGGTAACCGGATAGACCACTTTCATTGTCGGGCAGGTTTAAATTATTGAACCGAATGTTGGTGTTGCACGCATAATGATAGGCAAGCTGCGCTAACTGCATATTATAAAGTTTCTGAAATGATCCAGCGAGTTTTATCGCATAGGAAACGTTTTCATAATTATATTTACTGATATACCGCATAAAATCTTCATTTACCGGTAATGAGCTGGATTTTAAGGCATCGATATAGTTTTCTTTGCTTTGTTTCAAAATTCCATAACTGCTGGCTGAACCATATGTTCCAGATTCTCGTCCATATGACGTTTGAAAGCTCTGGTATGCCGTATCAACTTTATCTTCGGTTGAAATATTATTCAAGCTTTTAGTTGTTGAAGTAGTGCTTGTTGTATTGGCATCCAATACTTCCATTATCTGTGTATCTTTACAGTTTTGAAGCGCAATTTGATACATGCTATTTACTAAATTGCTACTTTCAACAGTCAATGATTCACTGCCAAATACATTTTGGGTTAAATAGCCACTATATTTGGAGTTTATAGCGCTAATATCATCACTAAAAGTTTTAAGAGATGTTGTTAGCGTGTCTCCAACATAGGTACGATAAAATTCATTTACTACATCACTGGTTTCATTGCTTAATTGTAATTCAGTCTGTAAATTGGTTAATATTGTATCCAATTTACCGTTTATTTCAACCAATGTTTTGGTCGTGGTGTCTTCTTGCTCTCCAAAAATCCACTCAGTTACTAAATTACCTAAGGTCATTCCGATTCCCATTGGTGAAAAGGCAAACCCTTCACTGAATCCTTCTAAAACTGAACCACCAATTGATGCAAAAAGACTTTTACTTTCCTCTCCGCTTGAGATATTATGATTTTTACTGTAGCTGTTCGTTGAGCTACTACTTCCGCCGCTATTACAAGACGACAATATTAATGCCGCAATTAAACTTCCAGAAATTAATTTTATTTTATGGTTCATGATAGTATCCTATAATGGTTAATGCCTTTACATCAGCCATTTTACGAATTTATGTCAATTGTCACAATAAGCAATTTTGCTTATTGCTAAATCGAAGGACTATTACTCATTGGAAAAAGAATAAAACTATTGAGATTCGCTATTTCTCGGCAATAAATAAGCTAAAATAACGGATTAAACAACTCTTTAGGAATATCGGCTTGACAACACATGTAAGCGGACAGCGTAAACTGATCATAGCCACCACCATCGGCAGCATTTTTGAGATCTTTGATTTCATTTCGTTTGTGTTTTTATCGCCGGTGTTGGCGGAATTATTTTTTCCGTCAACCATGAAAAGTAAGGCGCTCTGGTTTACCTATCTAACCATTGCTATCAGTTATTTATTGCGGCCGGTGGGCGGCATAATTCTGGGACATCTCGGTGATAAATACGGACGGAAATCGGTGTTTAGTATTTCGATTTTGCTGATGTCATTACCATCGCTATTTATCGGCTTGCTGCCGACTTATGCCCAAATCGGTTACTTTGCCACCGCATTACTGATTATTGCCCGAATTTTGCAAGGCTTTTCGCTGGGTGGCGAGGTGCCCGGATCGATTGCCTATATTGCCGAGAAATTTAAAAACCGTAATTATTTCTTAGCCTGCGCCTGGCTGACTTTTGGTGCCAATTTTGCGGTGGCGACCGGCTCGCAGGGAATCAAGCTGTTAACCGAATTTATGCCACACGATTTTTTGTATAGCTACGGCTGGCGGCTGCCGTTTTTATTTGGCAGTCTGTTGACGATTATCGGCTTTTACATCCGCAAAAGTATTAGCGAGAGTGAAGCCTATCGCGAGATTCGGGCACATAAACAGATTGACCGGATACCATTGGTTACGCTACTGAAAGATTATCGTTATCCGGTAATCAGCGGGATTTTGCTGTCGATTATCGTATCATTGACCACTTCAATTTTCCATGTTTATCTGCCGAATTTATTTGTTACCTATTTTAATTTTGATTTGAGTACCGCGGCTGGAATTAGTTCGGCGGGAGCAATAACCATGGCGGTCTTTTCGCTGATTTTTGCTGGATTGACTGCATGGATCAATCCGATGATAATTTTGCGGACTGCTCTTAGTGGGATGACACTGATATTTTTGGCTATTTATAGTGGCTGGTTGAACGTCACCACGCCGAGTATGCTATATTTGTGGGTAGTCATTATTTCGCTGGTGTTAGCCGGTATCAATGGTTTATTTTTTGCGATTCTTGCCGATTTATTCCCAACGCAAGTTCGCTATTCCGGTATCGCGGTTTGCTATAATATCGCATATATTTTGGGTGCCGGAATTACGCCGTTATGGACCAGCTCAATTTTGGAATTTAGTCATAATTATTCGGATATTATGCTGGTATGCCTGATAATTGCAATAATTTCACTGGCAAATACCTATAACATTAAAAAACTTACCTGCTATCGTTAATATTGTTAACGATGTTATGCCTAAATTGGTTTTAGCGATAAATTTTTAATTTTTTCTCATGGCGCGCTGATTTAACATTCATAATCAGCGCGCAAAATCGTCAAAATTAAAAATCCAACGCTAAAATTTAAAAATTAGCGCAACATCAGATACCTACTGCAAGGACCAAAAGCATGGAACTAATTTTTCTACAACCAATTTTTAAAGAACGCCTGTGGGGCGGTCATAAACTAAAAACCGATTATGGTTACCATATAACCAGTAATCATACCGGCGAATGCTGGGCAATCAGCGCGCACGCCAATGGCGAAACTTGTGTCAAAAATGGTGAATTTGCCGGCATGCCGCTGTCGTTATTGTGGAGTTCCCATCCGGAGCTGTTTGCCAATAACAAACCGCGACCATTTCCATTGATGGTCAAAATTCTTGATGCCAATGATGATTTAAGTGTTCAAGTTCATCCAGATGACAATTTTGCCCAGTTAGTTGAAAACGATTTGGGCAAAGCCGAATGCTGGTATGTCCTGGATGCCAAACCGGAAGCTAAAATTATCTATGGACATACCGCGCTGACTAGTGAGGAATTTCGTCAATTAGCGCAAGCTGGCGAGTGGAAAAGCTTATTGCAGGAAGTACCGGTAAAACGCGGTGATTTTTTTGATGTCCCAACTGGAACTGTCCATGCCTTGGGCGCGGGAAGCCTGATTTTGGAAGTTCAGCAATCTTCAGATACCACCTATCGGCTTTATGACTATGATCGTCGGGATAACAATGGCAATCTGCGCGAATTGCATTTGGATAAAGCTTTTGCGGTAATTAAAGCTCCACATCAAAATAAAGATGACCAGTTAGAAAGCCGCAATTTGGGATTGGATACAATTTTTACCAGTTTAACCAGCAACGAACATTTTCAAGTCGGCAAACTCGAAATTAACGGTGATCTTGAATTAAATATTACCAGCCCGTATTTACTGATTAGCGTAATTGATGGTGCAGCGGCGTTAAATGGACAGGAAATCAAAAAAGGCGATCATTTTATTGTTCCAAATCCAGTGCGCAAGGTTAAAATCAGTGGCAATGTAACGCTGATTGTTAGTAATGAAGTCGCGTAATAATTGCGGGATAAAATTATAGACAATAATGTAACTCTTAGCGTGGTCATGCCGGTTTACCAAACCCATGAGAACTATTTGCGCGAAGCCATAGCGAGTGTTCTTAGCCAAACCTACCGCGATTTTGAACTGCTGATTGTTAATGATAGTCCGAATGATGCGACAAGATTGCAGCAGATTGTTGCCAGTTACGCCGATAAACGAATTGTGTGGATTCCATGCCAAGTCAATGGTGGTATCGCCCGTGCCTCAAATCTCGGAATTGATCGTGCCCGTGGTGCTTTTATCGCGATGCTTGATCATGATGATATTTGTATTGCAACCAGGTTTGCACGGCAAATTAATTTTTTACAGGCTAATCCTGAGTTTGGCTTTGTCGGTGGGCAAGCCGAGGCTTTGTATGCCGATGGTTCAAGTGTGCCCTTAGATTACGTAACCTCGCTATTAATGGAAGATACTCGGCAGAGTTTCTTTGATGGAGTGCCGTTTTTAAATCCGAGTATTATGTTTCGTAAATCAGCATTAAATGGTTTACGCTATGACCCGCGCTATAAGGTTTGTGCCGATTATGATTTGTTTGCCCGACTGGTTTTTGGGCACAATATTCGGGCGACCAATTTACCGGAAGTTATATTGCGGTATCGTTGTCATGATGGCAATACCTCTTTAAATCAGTATCTGCTTGCCGAAGAGGAAACCAATCAAATTCAGCAGTGGATTTTGCAGCAAAGCGGCGCATAAATAAGAAGCGCATGTAAGTTGGCTAAAATGGTGTAAAATATCGCCTTTAGTAAAACTAAAATATTTTCAATGCTAAAAAGGAATACAATATGAAAGAAAAAGCCGTTGATCTTCGTCCAGGTTGGATTATTCAATATGAAGGTCGTCAATTTGCGGTAGTCAGCACGCGGACAGTTAAATCAGGTACTGGTGGCGGTGCATTTATTCAAACCGAAATGAAAAATATTCAGACTGGTTCTAAAGCGCAAACAGCATTCCGTTCAACTGATACGATTGAGCGCTTATCAACTGAAGAGTTGGAATGTACTTTCTTATATAAAGAAGGTGATGACTATGTGTTCATGAACATGGAAGACTACAGCCAAATGTCAGTTTCAACAGAAGTTATCGGTGATGACGTGGTATTCTTATCTGATGGTATCAATGTTCGCCTTAAATTGGTTGACGGCAGTGTGTTGGCAGTTGAGTTTCCAACAACGATCGTTTGTACCGTTGTTGAAACTGATCCGCAAATTAAAGGCGCGACTGCAACGGCAATGGATAAACCGGCAATTTTGGATATTGGTATTCGGGTGGTTGTGCCGTCTTTTGTCAATGTCGGCGAAAAGATTGTCTTGAAAACCGCAACTCGCGAATATTCTGAGCGCTATAAAGAAGGTAAATAAAACTAATGTTGCGGGTCTTTATGATTTACCGCAAATATTAGTCTAAAAATTACCTTGCCCGTTTTTGTACCGAAGTAAAAAGCAAAAAACGCATAATGAGATGTTATGCGTTTTTTGCTTTAACAAGTTGCTGCGACGGCTATTTTCTGTCTTATTCAATACTAATAATGTCTTAATTATTATTAAGTTTTACTGCGAAACATTTGAATAATATGTTGAGCTACAATGTATTATTCTTGATTTATCGGTTAACGGATGTTTAAAAAATGTCTAGAAATCAAATAAGAAACTGAGAGCTAGACATTTTTTAATTTCCATGATTTGCCCTTGTCAATTTCGATAATCCCTTTACTTTTCAGCATCTGCAATATATTCCGTATCTTGCTTTTCTTCTGCATCTCGCTTAAAACATCTGGTAGTTTATCCAGAATAATACGCTCAAAATCCTCTCTAGTGCCTGTTTTAAATTTAGTCAGATAATCAACAATCATCTTGCGGCAATACTCATTATCAATACCACGCTGGCGCATATAATCAGTTTGTTGGGCTGTTTCGTGAGCAAGGTTCGATGATATAAAAACGTTTGGCTTTCTGCCTTCTATAAAGCCGTTAGTGCGTAAATGTGCTATTTCTTCATCAGTAAGGGGTTTTTTCTTCTGTACCTTATCCAGTAACAGAATATCAAATAATGACAATTCTGGATTAGTAGCTAATAATTTAGCATAAGCCACGTCTAGGACTTTACCTGTAATGGCGACAATCACCCGATTATTATCAATTGAATAATCCGGCATCGGGAAAAAGCGGCGCTTTTGAATAGTAAAAATGCGTTTTATGCCACTGCCAATGGTGTCAATCATGTTGAGATTAACCATTGCATTAGCCAGAAACGGATTGCGATATTGTTCTTGTGGTGCATCTTGCTGGATAACGTTCTCAACCGATCCTGGTATAAATGAGCCTGCATTAGAAAACACCAAAGTACCAGCATCATTTTCAACTACATTAACCCGACCAGCTAAAGTATAGTCTTGGTGAGCAATACAGTTATTCAGCGCTTCACGAATAATATATGGGTCGTATTGTTCAATCTCCTCTGGGAATAATGAGCCATCGCGAATATAACGATATTTTAGATTCCTGATTTTGCTATAAACCGCTTCAATATTTAACAAAAATGGACAACTAAAGTGCTGGTAATCAAGCTCAAGATTATCTTTGTCTTTAAGTATCCATGTGATTTTAGCTTGTGCCGGACTAATGAAATGCTCTGATTCGGCTTTACCCAATAGCACGATGGCAGCGTTGGTTAAATTACCATTAATGGCTAACTTAGCTTTATTCAAAAATGTTACATCATCCCATTGATCAATTTGTTCAGCTAAATGTGGGTGTTTAACTTTATACTGCAATCGGGCTTTTTCTAGTGCTAACGGTTCTAAATCGGAAATAGTGGCAGTTAGACATATTCCTGCGCTCCAGTCAATAAAAGTACCTTTGCGGCGAATACGGTCTATTTCTTCCAAATTAAGCGGTTGTAGTTCTTCGCCATCTCGACCGTAATAGTGACCTTTCCACGCGATAGGCAAGCCATTCGGTGCTGGTGGTATCTGGAACATTATTACACGGCCTGAATCCGTCATAACCTCATGAATGTCAATAAATGTAATTCGGTTGGTTGTATGATTAGCTACTTCAGCTTTCAAGCTTTGCAAATCGGTAGGGTTACTGCGAAATTGTGTACCAACAATATTACGCTTATCGTTGACACCAAAGATTAGCCATGCTTCACTAACGTTGCTCAAATTAGCTTCATTGCTTAAAGCACTAAAATATTTACCGAGCTTATCGAAGTCGTAATTATTCTTGGCTTCTTTGAACTCAAGAATTTCAGTTTCTGATCTTAAATTTATTAAGGTTGATAATTTTAAATCCAATTGTTTCATATGTGCATCATTTCATTATTATATTAATGGCGGCTAGCGATTAAATTAAACTCATCTTCTTCTTGTTTTGTTGATTTATATAGAACTTTAAAATTTTGTTTAGATTTTTCAATCCATGCTAATACAAAATCATTATCAATAAATTTATGTTTCATATTTTCTAGCTGAGTGATGCACTTCAAATAATAGTTGGAGACATCACCTTGCCATGAATATTCATTCATTCTACTATATATAGCATCTAACAATCTTGTATCTTCATTAAAAGATTTAATTAAGTCAATTACAAAATTAACACATTGATCCATTTCATCAAAAATAGCCATATTTCTAGCCATCAATATGTGTGCTTTTTTATTCTTGTTTTGAATACACCACTCTAAAAGTAATTTAGAGCGAGCATCTGAGTTAGACAACGAATTTAAGTGTAATATATGGCTAATAAAAAAGCAACCTGACCAATCCTGTAAAAATAACTCACCTAAATATTTATTCCAAATTGTAGTGTAGCATTTATCAATTAGTATAGGAAAGAGATTATGCCAATAATGAGTTGCGGGGTAGTTATGTAACATTTTTATACAATAGTCATTTAATTGGCTAGAAATTTGTTCTACTATATCTTCTTTTAACTCTATTAGTTTTACTAAAACTGCATAAAGTGTGTAGTCAGCATTATTTTGATCACAGATTAAAAATACATTAGTTTTTATTAATTGCTCAGCATATTCTAGCCATTCAGCTGTTTGCATTTCTGTTTGGTTCATGTTAGCAAAGAGTAGGTCAATTATTTTATATATTCCAACTGAATTTAACTCTTGTAATGTATTAATAAACCATTTACGTTCTATGCTAGGAACTTGGCTAAAATTTAACTTTGAGAAAACCTCACTGGGTAAATTATTTTTATGTTTTAAATCTAACAGAATAGTAAAAATTTCTTTATTTATTCTAATGTTAGCAGATAAATTGAAGACAAAGTTTATACAATCTCTTGTAGCCAAGCCTTT
The DNA here is from genome assembly GCA_964488065.1 of uncultured Neisseria sp. Classification (GTDB taxonomy): domain Bacteria; phylum Pseudomonadota; class Gammaproteobacteria; order Burkholderiales; family UBA11063; genus Aquella. The sequence goes on along the minus strand of CAZATM010000001.1, from coordinate 1,376 downwards.
AAAGCATTCATTAATGAAAAGCTGATCATTAATCCCCCATAATATGCCAGAGATAAAACTTACTTTTACATTTGAAAGATCAAATGTATCAGTAATTTCATAAAAAATGTTCTGAGCCTGTTCAGAATTAATTTTCCCGATTTGCATACCAAGTTCTGACGTTAACCAAGAATCTGCATTTATTAATAATTCAAAATATTCTTTTTTATCCTTTAATAATAATATTTCATTTGCTATTTCAGAGATATAATGGTTTTTTTCTAATGTTGCAGCATTACCAAATCCATAAGATGGGTTAATTACCTGTAATTTAATTCGACCTAGTAAATCTTGAGGATGAAGCAGATTTAATAATTCATCAATTTTAGATAGTGGAATGTGCTTATTGAACTCTCTTAATCTTTTTAAGTTGTTAATTATCTCGGTATATGGCGCAGGAAGGTTGCTTTTCTGAAATAACTTTATGAAATTTTCAATATAATCAAATTGATTACTTTCCAGCAGTGTTGCTAGAATAGAATCATTAAAGGATTTATAAACTGCATCAGGGGTAAAGGTGTTAAAGCTATTTATTAATAAGTCTAACAATTCTTGCCAATACTCTATAATTTCTTTATTTGATGTCGGTTGGTATTCGTTAAGGTGCTTGGTGTCACCGGCTCCCCTTATATTGCCAGTAAAACTACCATGGTTATAGAAAGCACGCGTAATAGATTTCATTAATATCGGGATAAAGTATTGGTTATTCTCGTGATTTATACCCCAATGAAGGATTCTTACGCGGTCTTTATAATTGGCTTGTGTTCCAGGCAAAAATAGTTGGAACATGTGAATGAACTGTCCCGTTGCATTATTCGCAATTGATTCATTTTCTGCAGCTGCGAAGCTTAATAATAATTGGGCTGCGGCATGAAATGTGTCTTTATAATAACAAAGAGTTTCAAGCGTCCATATTATATTTCTACGAATCTGTCCTGAAATTCCCAATATTTCATCGTAGGTTATTGGATTTATTATATTTTGGATTAGTTTTACAGTAAGTTGAGGATCAATATCAGCTAAATGGCGAAGAATCGAAGAACCTCGAGAAGTGAGAATATTCTCCGCCATTGAAAAAGGACTTTTAACACCAAAGACGGTATTAACTATATTAATCACATTTTTTAATCCCGATGTTACAACTTTCTTTAATTGTAGAATTAATGCAACTTCTAAAGCTTCTATAGCTCGTGATGTTGAACCATTTAGCTCTTGTAATGCTGGTTTAAAGTCATCATCTAAATCTATAGCATTTGAATTAATAGCATCTTTAATCATGTAAGCAGCAAGAGGTAGAGGTCTAACCGCAATGAGGGTACCTTTTTGTTCTAGGAAAG